>JBBDWV010000058.1 GCA_040902655.1 Mycobacteriales bacterium | reverse complement strand
GGACCTCCTTGTCGCCGTTGGCGTAGGTGACCTCCAGGAAGCGGTTCTCCTCCTCCTCGGTGTAGATCCGCTCGACGGTGCGCTGGATCATCGCGGCAACGGTCGCCTCCCGGTTGCCGCCGTGCTCGGCCAGATCGTCGGCGTGCAGCGGCAGGTCCGAGCGGATGTACTTGCCGAAGATGTCCTTCGCCGCCTCCGCGTCCGGCCGCTCGATCTTGATCTTCACGTCGAGGCGACCCGGCCGCAGGATCGCCGGGTCGATCATGTCCTCGCGGTTCGACGCGCCGATCACCACGACGTTCTCGAGCGTCTCCACACCGTCGATCTCGCTGAGCAGCTGCGGGACGATGGTGGTCTCGACGTCGGAGCTGATCCCTGACCCGCGGGTGCGGAAGATGGAGTCCATCTCGTCGAAGAAGACGATGACGGGGGTCCCCTCGGAGGCCTTCTCGCGGGCGCGCTGGAACACCAGGCGGATGTGCCGCTCGGTCTCGCCGACGTACTTGTTGAGCAGTTCCGGCCCCTTGATGTTCAGGAAGTACGCCCGCCCGTCGGGCTTCCCGGTCACCTCCGCGACCTTCTTGGCCAGGCTGTTCGCGACGGCCTTGGCGATCAGCGTCTTGCCGCAGCCTGGCGGGCCGTAGAGCAGCACCCCCTTCGGCGGGCGCAGCTGGTGCTCCTTGAACAGGTCCTTGTGCAGGAAGGGCAGCTCGACGGCGTCCCGGATCTGCTCGATCTGCCCCGACAGGCCGCCGATGTCTCCGTAGTCGATGTCCGGGACCTCCTCGAGGACCAGCTCCTCGACCTCGGACTTCGGGATGCGCTCGTACGCCCAGCCGCTGCGCGTGTCGAGCAGCAGCGAGTCGCCGGCTTTGAGCGGGATGTCCAGCAGCGAGTGGGCGAGCGCGACGACGCGTTCCTCGTCGGTGTTCCCGATGACGAGCGCACGCTCCCCGTCGGCCAGGAGCTCCTTGAGCATCACGACGTCGCCGCGCGTCTCGAACGCCAGTGCCTTCACCACGTTGAGCGCCTCGTTGAGCATGACCTCCTGGCCCTTGCGGAGCTCGTCGAGGTCGACGTCCGGGCTGACGGCGACGCGCATCTTGCGGCCGCCGGTGAACACGTCGATCGTGTCGTCCTCGTGCCGCGTGAGGAAGACGCCGTAGCCGCTCGGCGGCTGAGCCAGCCGCTCGACCTCCTCCTTCAGCGCAACGATCTGGTCGCGGGCCTCCCGCAGCGTCCCGACCAGGCGATCGTTCTGCCCCGTCAGCCCGGCGAGGGACGACTGCGCCTGCGACAGGCTCTCCTCCAGCGCGCGCACCTGCCGGGGCGAGTCCGCGAGCTTGTTCCGCAGGAGGGAGACCTCCTGCTCGAGGTAACCGATCTGGGCCTGCAGCTCGGAGAGCTCGCGCGTGTGCGCGTCGTCCCCCGAGGCGCCTCCGCGCGCTCCTGCCACGTACCTCACCACCTTGTGTCGTACTGGGCATCCTATGTACGAGGCAAGGCCTTGCGCCGGTTGTCGGCCGAACCGGCGCGCCCCGGGCAGTGGCTGGGTCAGGGCAGGTTCGGCCGGAACGGCTCGGTGCGCTCGACCGGCGGCTCCACCGCGGCGTCCATCCCCTTGCTGGGCCGGCGCCTGCGCAGCGGCGGTTCGACGCCCTCGGCCAGCCGGCGGCTGGTGCACAGGAAGCCGGTGTGCCCGATCATCCGGTGCTCCGGCCGTACTGCCAGCCCCTCCACGTGCCAGCCGCGCACCATCGACTCCCACGACTGCGGCTCGGTGAAGGTGCCGTGCGCCCGCAGGGCCTCGACCGTGTTGCTCAGCTGGGTGGTGGTGGCGACGTACACGCAGACCACTCCACCCGGTCGCAGCGCACCGGAAACGGCGTCCAGGACCTCCCAGGGAGCCAGCATGTCCAGCACGACCCGGTCCACCTGCCGGTCCGTGGACGACGCCGGCAGCGCCTGTGCCAGGTCACCGACCGTCACGCTCCACGCGGGGTGCGGCGCGCCGAAGAAGCGCTCCACGTTCTGCTGGGCGATCGCGGCGAAGTCTGCCCGCCGCTCGTACGAGCTGACGTGGCCGCTCTCACCCACGGCCCGCAGCAGCGACATGGTCAGTGCGCCGGAGCCGACGCCGGCCTCGACGACGTGCGCGCCCGGGAAGACGTCGGCCATCTGGACGATCTGGCCCGCGTCCTTCGGGTAGACGACCTGGGCCCCGCGCGGCATCGACAGCACGTAGTCGGCCAGCAGCGGCCGCAGCGCCAGATAGCTGGTGGCGCCGATCGTGACGACGACACCCTCGGGACCGCCGATCAGGGTGTCGTGCTCGAGGATCCCCTTGTGGGTGTGAAAGGCCTTGCCCGCCTCGAGCGTGATCGTGTGCATCCGCCCCTTGGGGTCGGTCAGTTGCACCTGGTCGCCGGGCCGCAGCGGACCGCGGCGGCGTTCTGCTCCTGAGGTCACGAGGGAGCAAGGCTACGGCGTGACCGCCTCGGCAACGTCGGCGGCGACGAGCACCCGGAATGGGCCGGCCGGGTCGGGCACCACGTACTCGCTGGCGGGGGCTGCCCGCATCGCCTCGAGCAGCCGCTCCCCCTCGAGGGACGGATCGAGCAGCAGGCCGTCCTCGAGGCGGCGCGCGACCGTCCCGACGGTCACCCACGGTCGGCGTTCCTGGGGGGTGGCCTGCACCGCCGCTTCGCTGACCACGGCCTGCAGCCGGCCGGCGCTGTCGGTCACCACGACCGCACGCAGCCCCGCTTCCTGCGCCCGCCGCACCGCCTCGGCCAGGGGCAGGTCGGCAGGTACCTCGAGCGCCGGGCGGGCCAACAGGGCGACGCTGACCAGCGGCAGTCGCTCGACGAACCGGGCTCGGTGCAGGCTGGCGCTCGCGCCGGCATAGACGAAGGCGGCGATGAGGCCGGTGAACAGCACGGTCACCAGGCTGGCCGACGTCACCCCGGTCGCCGGGAGCACGACGAGCAGCAGCACTGGGACCACGAGGACGGCCACACCGCGACCGGCCCAGGCTGCGGCCCGGGTGGAGCGGTCGGGGTCACCGGTCAGCTTCCACAGCGCCGCCCGCAGGACCCTGCCGCCGTCCAGCGGGAGTCCGGGCAGCAGGTTGAAGGCGGCGACCAGGCCGTTGGAGATCGCGACGATCGCGGCGAGCAGGTACGGGAGGCTGTCCGGCTCGAACAGCTGCAGGCTGGCCAGCCCCAGTCCGGCGAGCAGCAGGGAGACCATCGGCCCGATGACGGCGACGGCGTACTCCCTCGCGGGCGTCTGCGGAGGCTCGGTGATCTCGGTCAGGCCGGCCAGGAGGGTTACCGTGATGCTGCGCACCGGCAGCTGGAACGCCCGCGCGACGACGCAGTGGCCGATCTCGTGGAGCAGCACGCTGAGCAGCAGCAGCACCGCGAAGGAAGCCGCCCCGACGTAGGCGCGGGTCGGGCCGAAGCGGTCGGTCAGCAACGGGCCGTAGCTCAGCACGATGAAGCCGGCGAACAGCAGCCAGGTCGGTGAGACGAGCACCGGGACGCCGAGCACGCGGCCGACCTGGACGCCTCCCCGGACAGCGGCCTCGGGAGCGGGGGTGGCCATGGACCGACCCTACGGGCCGGTGGGTCGTACGGCGGACCAGGCGACACGCTGCCCGACCCGCTCGACGTGCCGCAGCTCGAGGCCGGCGGCGGTGGCGACCCGTCGGGCGGCGGCGGCGTCCGCGGCGACGGCGACCAGCCGTCCTCCCGGCGCCAGCATGCGCATTGCGGTCGGCACCTCGTACGCCGCACCGGCGATCACGACCGCCGCGTCGTCCTCGACCAGCTCGGTGGTGCCGGTCATCGCGAGCAGTGCGCGGGTGACGACCGGGTCGGCGCCCACGGCGGCCACCCGGTGCCCCGTCCGTGCCCCGGCCAGCGAGCACAACACGGCAGCCAGCACTGGATCGGACAGGACGCACCTCTCTCCACGGTCGCTCGCGCACCCTCCCACCTCCTGGACGACACGGGAGGCGGACGCAGTCGCGCGAGGCTCCCGCAGCAGTGCTCCACGCGCACCCGTGATCCACGCGGATGTTCAGGTGCGCCGGCCGGTCAGGATCACCTCATTCTTCCTGTGGATCACCTGCCCGGAGTCGCGGAGGGTGCTCCCGGCCGAGCCGCCGTAGGGGCTGGCCACCACCGACACGGCGTTGCGGCCGGTTCGTGTCACAGGGCAGACGTAGCGTCTGCGTCATGACCGCAGAGACAGCGCAGGCCTCCCCTCCCGTCGACCTCCCGACGCCGGTCATCGGCTCGCTGTCGCCGTCCCGGGCGGGAGACTTCATGACCTGCCCGCTGCTGTTCCGCTTCCGGACGATCGACCGCCTGCCGCAGGCGCCGTCCTCGGCCGCCACCCGCGGGACGCTGGTGCACGCCGTGCTCGAGCGCCTGTACGACCTCCCCGCCGCCGGGCGCACGCTCGACGCGGCCGCCGGGATGCTGCGCCCGGAGTGGGAGCGGCTGCTCGAGGCCGAGCCAGAGGTGGCCTCCCTGTTCGAGCAGCCGAGCGAGCTGGTCGCCTGGCTCGACAGCGCCCGCGAGCTGCTGGCCGGCTACTTCACGCTGGAGGACCCGACCCGGCTCGAGCCGGCCGAGCGGGAGCGGCTGGTCGAGGTCGTCCTTCCCGGCGGGCTGCGGCTGCGCGGGATCGTCGACCGGCTGGACCGGGCACCCACGGGCGAGCTTCGCGTCGTGGACTACAAGTGCGCGCGCTCGCCTCGCGAGGCCTTCGAGGGCAAGGCGCTGTTCCAGATGAAGTTCTACGCGCTCGTCCTGTGGCGTAGCACCGGGCAGATCCCCCGGTTGCTCCAGCTGATGTACCTCGGCGATCGGGAGGTGCTGCGGTACTCCCCCGACGAGGCCGACCTGGTCGCCACCGAGCGCAAGGTGCTCGCCCTGTGGGCGGCGGTCGAGCGGGCCACCCAGCTGCGCGAGTTCCCGCCCCGACCGAGCAAGCTCTGCGGCTGGTGCGACCACCAGGCGCTGTGCCCCAGTTTCGGCGGCACGCCGCCGCCCTGGCCCGAGCAGGTGCCGGGCCCGGACGAGCCGCTGCCGCACCAGCGTGTCGCTGTGGAGAGGGCACAGCAGGTGTAGGGCTGCGCTAATTTTCAGCCCGGAACGGGCCTCCCCCCGCGCGGGGGCCGGGGTGGGGGGACTCCGCAGCTCGGCGCGTCGCAGGTCGTGGATGGCGCAGGTGCCGCCGAAGCTGAGCAAGATCTTCGGAACATCCACAGGACCCTGGCCCTGTGGATGTTCCGAAGATCTTGATCTCGTGTCGAGCCGGGCCCGGCACGGCAGACGCGCCGGTAGCTGAACCAGAGCAGCACAGCGGGGGCGGCTACGCGCCGACCAGCCGACTTTCCGGCCGCGTCCACCGGCCCGGCCGCGTCCACCGGAGCGGCCGACCGCCACCGGCGCGGGGAGCTGCGATCAGACCAGCGCGCGCAGGTCGGCCGGCGTCAGCTGGGTGAGCGAGCTGACCACCAACCGACGTGCGGCAGGGGCGAAGGTCACCCCCGGCACGCTCGGCACGGCGACGACGGCGCAGCCGGCGGCCTCCGCCGCGGCGACCCCGGGGGGCGAGTCCTCGAGCACCACGCATCGCCCGGGGTCGACGTCGAGCCGCTTGGCCGCCGTGAGGTAGGGCTCGGGGTCGGGCTTGGCGTGCACCACCTCGTCCCCGGCCAGCGTCAGCGCGAACGGCCCGATGCCGGTGTCCACGACCGCCTCGACCAGCACGCGGTACGAGGAGGACACCAGCGCCATCGGCACGCCCTCGGCGACAAGTGTTGCGAGCAGCACCTCGGCGCCCGGCATCAGCGGCAGCGTGGAGGCGTAGAGCTCCACCATGCGGCGCAGCAGCCAGGCACTGGACTCCGCCACCTGCTCCGGCGTGTCGGACGCGCCGTAGTAGTGCAGGATGATCGGGACGGCGACGTCCAGCCGGGTGCCTACGCAGCGCGCCTTGACGACGTCGTCCCAGGTGCCGCCGAGCAGCGCGGCGAGCTCCACCTCGGCCACCGTCCACAGCGGCTCGCTGTCGACGAGGAGGCCGTCCATGTCCCACAGGACGGCTTCCACTATCGGGCGGCGAAGTACTTGGCTTCGGGGTGGTGGACGATGAGCGCGCTCGTCGACTGCTCCGGGGTCAGCTGGAACTCCTCGGACAGCTCGACGCCGATGCGCTTCCAGTCGAGCAGGACCTCGAGCTTGTCCTGGTCCTCGACGTTGGGGCAGGCCGGATAGCCGAAGGAGTAGCGCGACCCCCGGTAGGCCTGCTTGGACAGCATCGCCTGCAGGTCGTCCGAGTCCTCGGCGCCGAAGCCCAACTCGGCGCGGATGCGCGCGTGCCACATCTCGGCCAGCGCCTCGGTGAGCTGCACCGACAGCCCGTGCAACTCGAGGTAGTCGCGGTAGGCGTTCTTCTGGAACAGCGCGTTCGCGACGTCGCTGACGTGGCGTCCCATCGTCACGACGGAGAAGGCGACCACGTCGGTCTCCCCCGACTCCTCGGAACGGAAGAAGTCGGACAGGCACAGCCGCCGGTCGCGGCGCTGCCGCGGGAAGCTGAACCGGCACCGCTCGTTGCCCGATTCGGGGTCGAGCACGATCAGGTCGTCGCCCTTGGACACGGCCGGGAAGTAGCCGTGGATCACCGCAGCCTGCATGATCCCCTCGGCCTGCACCTGCGCCAGCAACGCGCGCAGCCGCGGCCGACCCTCGGTCTCCACGAGCTCTTCATACGTCGGGCCGTCGCCGGCGCGGGAGCCGCGCAGGCCCCACTGCCCGAGGAACAGCGCCCGCTCGTCCAGCCAGGAGGCGTAGTCGCCCAGCGCGATGCCCTTGGCCACCCGCGAGCCCCAGAACGGCGGCGTCGGCACGACGTTGTCGCTCGCGACGTCGGAGCGGCCGATGACCTCCGGCTCCTCCTCGCGGGCGGCCCTGGCCTCGGCGATGGCGCGGGACTTGGCGTGCCGGGCCTTGCGCTCGTCGTCCTTGGCCTGATCCTCGGCGAGCTTCTCGGGCGCCACCTCGCCGCGCTTCACGGCCATCAGGGTGTCCATCAGGCGCAGCCCCTCGAAGGCGTCGCGGGCGTACTTCACCTCGCCGTCGAAGACCTCGTCGAGGTCCTGCTCGACGTACGCGCGGGTGAGCGCCGCGCCGCCGAGGATGACCGGGTAGTCGGAGGAGATCCCACGGTTGTTCATCTCCAGCAGGTTCTCCTTCATGACTACCGTCGATTTCACCAGCAGCCCGGACATCCCGATGACGTCCGCCGAATGCTCCTGCGCGGCATCCAGGATGGCGTTGACCGGCTGCTTGATGCCGAGGTTGATCACGGTGTAGCCGTTGTTGGTCAGGATGATGTCGACGAGGTTCTTGCCGATGTCGTGGACGTCGCCCTTGACCGTCGCCAGGACGATCCTGCCCTTGCCCTCCTGGCCCTCGACCTTCTCCATGTGCGGTTCGAGATGGGCCACGGCGGTCTTCATCACCTCGGCGCTCTGCAGCACGAACGGCAGCTGCATCTCGCCGGAGCCGAACAGCTCGCCGACGACCTTCATCCCGGACAGCAGCGTGTCGTTGACGATCTGCAGCGGCTTCTGACCCTGCGCCATCGCCTCGTCGAGGTCGGCCTCGAGGCCGTTCTTCTCGCCGTCGATGATCCGCCGCTGCAGCCGCTCGTCGAGCGGCAGCTCCATGAGCAGCTCGTTTCGGGACTTGCCGCCGCTGTCGGCCTCGACGCCCTCGAACATGTCCAGCAGCGCAGTCAGCGGGTCGTAGCCCTCGCGCGCGCGGTCATAGATCAGATCCAGCGCGCACTCGCGCTGCTCGTCCGGGATCCGGTTCATCGGCACGATCTTGCTGGCGTGCACGATCGCACTGGACAGGCCGGCCTTCTGGCACTCGTGCAGGAAGACCGAGTTGAGCACCACCCGCACGGCCGGCTTGAGGCCGAAGGAGATGTTCGACAGTCCGAGCGTCGTGCCGACCTCCGGGTGCCTGTCCCTCAGCTGCCGGATCGCCTCGATCGTCTCGATGCCGTCTCGCCGCGACTCCTCCTGGCCGGTGCCCAGGGTGAAGGTCAGGAAGTCGACCAGGATGTCGCTCTCGCGCATCCCCCACTCCCCCGTCAGCGTGGCGATGAGCCGCTCGGCAACGCGCAGCTTCCACTCGGCGGTGCGCGCCTGGCCCTCCTCGTCGATCGTCAGTGCGACGACGGCCGCGCCGTGCTCCTTCACGATCGGCATGACCCGCGCGAACCGGCTCTCCGGACCCTCGCCGTCCTCGAAGTTGACCGAGTTGATGACCGCGCGGCCGCCGAGGCATTCCAGGCCGGCTTCGATCACCGGCGGCTCGGTGGAGTCCAGCATGATCGGCAGCGTCGAAGCGGTGGCCAGGCGCGAGGCCGCGTCACGCATGTCGACGGCACCGTCGCGGCCGACGTAATCGACGCACAGGTCGATCATGTGCGCGCCTTCCCGCACGGCCTCGCGGCCGATGTCGACCACCTTCTCCCAGTCGCCGGCGAGCATCGCCTCCCGGAAGGCCTTGCTGCCGTTGGTGTTGGTCCGCTCGCCCACCATCAGCACGCCGGCGTCCTGCCGGAACGGCACCGGCGCGTACAGCGACGCGGCGGAGGGCTCCACGACCGGAGTACGAGCAGCGACCTGGCGCCCCCGTACCCGCTCGACGACCTGCCGCAGGTGCTCCGGTGTGGTGCCGCAGCACCCGCCCACGAGCCCGACCCCGTAGGTGGCCGTGAAGTCCTCGAGCGCATCGGCCAGCTCGACCGGCTGCAGGGGGTACTCGGCGCCGTGCCTACCCAGCTGCGGCAGGCCGGCGTTGGGCATCACCGAGATGGGCACGGTGGCGTGCTGGGCCAGGAAGCGCAGGTGCTCGCTCATCTCGGCCGGGCCGGTGGCGCAGTTCATGCCGATCACGTCGATGCCCAGCGGCTCGAGGGCTGCCAGCGCCGCGCCGATCTCGGAGCCGAGCAGCATCGTGCCGGTCAGCTCGACGGTGACCTGGGTGATGAGCACGACGCGCCGGTCCATCGCGGTCATCGCCCGCCTCGCCCCGACGACGGCGGCCTTGACCTGCAGCAGGTCCTGCGCGGTCTCGACGAGGATGGCGTCGACGCCGCCCTCGATCATCGCCGCGCACTGCTCCTGGTAAGCGTCGCGGAGCTTCGCGTAGGGCGCGTGGCCGAGGGTCGGCAGCTTCGTGCCCGGCCCGACCGAACCGATCACGTAGCGCGGCTGGTCGGCGGTCGACCAGGCATCGGCTGACTCCCGGGCGATGCGGGCGCCGGCCAGCGCCGTCTCCCGGATCCGGTCGGGGATGCCGTACTCCGCCAGTGCCGCCCAGTTGCTGCCGAAGGTGTTGGTCTCGACCGCGTCGCAGCCGACCTCGAAGTAGGCGTCGTGCACGCTTCGCACGATGTCTGGGCGCGTGACGTTGAGGATCTCGTTGCAGCCCTCGTGGCCTTCGAAGTCCCGGGCGAGATCGAGGCCGGCGCCGATGTGTTCGGCTGCCTGCAGCATCGTGCCCATCGCGCCGTCGGCAACGACGACCCGCTCGCGCAACGCCGTCAGCAGGTCGGGAGTGGAGGTCGGCACAGTGCTGGGCATCGTCCGATGCTACCGACGGCGCGCCGTCGGCCCGGCGCCCGAGCGGTAGGTTTCCTCCGGTGACCTCCTCCTGGCCCGGCCCGTCGGCACCGGTCTCCGGTGGGCTGGACCTGGATCTGCCAGGGGCGGACGTGCGGCTGCGGGCGACCCGCTGGCCGGGCAGCGGGCCGCCGGTGCTGCTGCTCCACGGGCTGGGCTCCACCCGCCGCTTCTGGGATCTTGTCGTGCCCGGGCTGGCCGGCTCGCCGATCGTGGCGCTCGACCAGCGTGGGCACGGCGACAGCGAGTGTCCGGCGGGACCGTACGACGGCGGGACGGTCGTGGCGGACGCGCTGACGGCGCTCGACGCCGTGGGACTGTCCCGGGCGGTCGTCGTCGGGCACTCCTGGGGCGCGTGGACGGCGCTGCGCATGGCTGCCACGGCACCGTCGCGGGTGCTGGCCGTGGTGGCGGTGGACGGCGGGGTCGGCCGCACCGGCGACCTCGCGCCGACGAGAGAGCTGGCCCGCGAGCGGCTGACGCCGCCCCGGATCGCGCTGTCGCCGGACCAGCTCCGCAGCCGCCTGCGCTCCGGTCCGCTGGCACCGTGGTGGAGCCCTGCGGTCGAGGCCGCCCTGCTGCCGATCTTCGCGGTCGGCGAAGACGGGCTGGCCCGGCCGCGGCTGCCGTTCGAGGTGCACATGGCGATCGTCGAGGATCTGCTCGACACCGACCCCGAGATGCGGTTGCCCTCGGTGCGGTGCCCGGCCTGGCTGGTGCGCTGCTCACCCGACGAGGCCGCAGTTGCGGCGCTGGACCGGGCAGCGGCGTTGCTGAGCTCGCCGCGGGTGCTGCGCTGGGACGGCGCCGTGCACGACGTCCCGCTTCAATGGCCGGCACTGGTGACCGGTCTGGTGCGGGCCGCGGCCGAGGAGGTCTTGCCGCGGTTCGGCGGGGAAGGGGCAATGTCATGAGCGACCTGCCCAGCCGTCCGTCGCCGCACCTGCCGTCGTTGCGCAGGCCGGTGCTCATCGCGGCGTTCGAGGGTTGGAACGACGCCGGGGACGCCGCGTCCGGGGCCGTCGAGCATCTGGAGCAGGTGTGGCAGGGCTCGCAGGTGATCGCGATCGACCCGGACCCCTACTACGACTTCCAGGTCAACCGCCCGGCCGTCTCCCTGGTGGACGGGGTGACCCGGCAGATCACCTGGCCGACCACCCGCGTCTCGGTCTGCTGGCTGCCGGACAGCGATCGCGACGTGGTCCTCGTGCGCGGCCTCGAGCCGAACATGCGCTGGCGCGGCTTCTGCGAGGAGTTGCTGGCCATCGCCGCGCAGCTCGGCACGGAGCTGGTCGTCACACTGGGCGCGCTGCTCGCCGACAGCCCGCACACCCGGCCGGTGCCGGTCAGCGGCACCGCGTCCGACCGCAGGACGATGCAGGTGCTCGGCCTGGAGCGTTCCCGCTATGAAGGCCCGACCGGCATCGTCGGCGTCTTCCAGGACGTGTGCGCCCAGTCGGGGCTGCCGGCCATCTCCTTCTGGGCGGCCGTGCCGCACTACGTCGCCCAGCCGCCCTGCCCCAAGGCCACCCTCGCGCTGCTGCGCCGGGTGGAGGACCTACTGGACCTGCCGGTGCCGCTCGCCGACCTGGCCGATCGCGCCCGGGCTTGGGAGCATGCGGTGGACGAACTGGCCGCCGAGGACACCGACGTGGCCGACTACATCACCTCGCTGGAGCAGCGCGAGCCGGAGGTGGACCTGCCGGAGGCCTCCGGAGAGGCCATCGCCAACGAGTTCGAGCGCTACCTGCGGCGCGGCGACGGCAACGCTGGTGGCGGCTGAAGTGTCGTCAGAGCGCCACGCCCAGCAGCGCGTCGACCGCGTCGCGGACCAGCGCCGGTGCGCCGGGGTCGTCGCCGGCGCCGGCGCACCACGCGTCGACCAGTGCCAGCGCGGTCGTCGTGTCCAGGTCCGCGGCGAGTGCGGCCCGCAGCCCGCCCACGAGTTCGGCGCCGGACGGTCCGGTGCGGCGGTTCACGCCGTCGCGCCAGGACGCGAGGCGGGCTGCACCGGCCGTCAAAGTCCCGTCCGTCCAGTTGCGGTCCGCGCGGTAGTGCGCCGACAACAGGGCCAGTCGTAGCGCGCCGGGATGGACACCGGCCGACCGCAGGTGCGAGACGAAGACCAGGTTGCCGCGCGACTTGCTCATCTTCTCGCCGTCCAGCCCGACCATTCCGGCGTGCACGTAGGCGCGCGCGAACGGCCAGCCCCCGGTGCCGACCTCGGCGTGTGCCGCCGACATCTCGTGGTGCGGGAAGACGAGGTCGGAGCCACCGCCCTGGACGTCGAAGGCGTCGCCGAGCCGGTTCAGCGCGATGACCGTGCACTCGACGTGCCAGCCGGGCCGGCCCGGGCCGAGCGGTGACGGCCACGACGGCTCACCGGGGCGGGCCGCCAGCCACAGCAGCGGGTCCAGCGGGTCCTTCTTCCCGGCTCGCTGCGGGTCTCCCCCCCGCTCGGCGGACAGGAGCAGCATCGTGGCGTTGTCGTAGGCCGACACGCTGCCGAAGTGCCCGGCGGACGCGACGGAGAAGTAGACGTCGTCGTCCAACCGGTACGCCGCGCCGGCGTCCAGCAACCGGACGACGAAGGCCGTGATGTCCTCCATCGCCTCGACCGCCCCGACGTAGTGCGTCGGCGGCAGGACGCGCAGCGCCGTCATGTCCTCGCGGAACAAGGCGGTCTCGCGCTCGGCGACGGCGGCCCAGTCCTCGCCGTCCCGCTGCGCACGCTCGAGCAGCGGGTCGTCGATGTCGGTGACGTTCTGCACGTACTCCACGTCGTGCCCGCGGTCCCGCCACACCCGCACGAGCGTGTCGAAGGCCAGGTAGGTGGCCGCGTGACCCAGGTGGGTCGCGTCGTACGGGGTGATGCCGCAGACGTAGAGCTGGGCCGTCGCCCCCGCGGCGACCTCGCGCAGCGCGCCGGCGGCGCTGTCGTGCAGCCGCAGTGGCGCCGGGTCGCCGGTGGTCCGCGGGAGTACGGGTACCGCGGTCGCGGGCCAGGACTGCATGGGAGCAGCCTACCGAGCCGCCGCACGCGGTCCCCGCCCGGCTTTTCACCCGATCAGCCCTCTACTGTCATCACGGTGCGTGACCGAGGACTACTTCATGTCACCTTCCACCAGCCGCCGCCGCATCGTCACCGCCTCCCTCGCGCTGGTCCTGGTGGCGCTGGGAGTGGCCGGGGCCGTGGCCCCGTCCCTCACCGCCACGGTGCCGGACACGTCCTCGACGCTGTCCGGCGCGGCCGGACCGGACGCTGCGTTCAAGCGGGTGGGCACGGTCACCAGGCAGAGCCGTACCGCCCCCGGCAAATCGACCGCCACCCGCGCCGGCACGACGACCTCCGCCACGAGCTACGCCTTCACCACGGTGCTGGACGGCAAGCCGGTCCGGTGGGACCCGTGCACGCCGATCCGGTGGACCGCCACTGTCTCGCAGGGCCCGGCCGGCGGGCTGGACGTCCTCCAGGCGGCCGTCGCACGCGTCGCCGCCATCACCGGGACGAGCTGGGAGTACGTCGGTACGACCGCGACCGTCCCGACCAGCGGCTACCTGCCGACCCGCGCGCAGGAGTCCTACCCGCCGGTGCTGATCGGCTGGACCGACGGCACGAGCAGCGACCTGCTCGCCAACCAGGCCAAGAGCGTGCTGGGCATGACGCGCACTGCGTGGTTCGGCGTGCAGACACCGGAGGGCGCGAAGGTCGCCGCCACCCGCGCGGCCGTCATCGCCCTCGACCGCACCGACACCCTGCCGCTGGAGGGCCCGCACTCCTGGAGCGCCGTCGCGCTGCACGAGCTGGCGCACGCGATGGGCCTCGGCCACGTCAGCGACCGCAGCCAGCTGATGGCCAGCGTGCTGCCGGCTGTGGCGGACCTGCAGTCCGGCGACCGCGCCGGACTGGTCCGGGTCGGCCGCACCGCCGGCTGCGTCACCGTCCCCGGCGCCTGACCGGTCTCGGATCGGCCGTCAGAACGGCGGCCACGGGACGGCGGGCCAATCCGCTGACGGCTGCGGGTGCCGGCCACTGGCGAGCAGGTGGCCCACCCTGGCCCTGGTCGCGTCGACCTCGGCGGCCGTCAGCAGCGCGGACAGGGCCACGCCGAGGTCACCGTCGAGCCGCGCCCGCACCGACGAGAGCACCTCGACCGCCTCGGGGGTCAGCGGCTGGCCGCGCCACTGCCACAGCAGGGTGCGCAGCTTGTCCTGCGTCGAGAAGCAGATTCCGTGGTCCACGCCCTGCACCCGACCGTCGTGGCGCGGCAGCAGGTGGCCGCCCTTGCGGTCGGCGTTGTTGACCACCGCGTCGAAGACCGCCATGCGCTGCAGGTCCGGGTGCTCGCTGCGGGCCAGCGCTCCGAGGTCGACCGTCTCGTCGACCTCCACCCACAGCTGGCACATCCCTGGTCCGAAAGGCCCTTCGCGCAGCACCGTCGGTGGTACCAGGTCCCAGCGGGTCGCCTGCGAGACGAGGTAGGCCGAGACCTCGCGGCCGGCCAGCGTCCCATCAGGGAAGTCCCAGAGGGGGCGCTCCCCGCGTACCGGCTTGTAGACGACTGCGGCGGTGACACCGTCAAGGGTGGCGGCGCAGTAGAGCGTCGCGTTGCTCGCCTCGACCAGCCGCCCCTGGATCGCAAGCTGGCCCTCGCGCAGCAGGCGCAGCACGTCGTCGAGCTCGAGGGTCAGCGTGTCGGGCGCAGTCACCGCCCCAGTGTCCGGCACGGACGCGTCGTCTGCAGCCTCGGCACCGCTCAGCGCCGGTGGCCGTTCTGACGAGGACAGACATGGCCCTCGGGATCGAGCGGCAGGGCGCAGAGCGGGCACGGTGGCCGCCCCGCAGCGACGACCCGCTGGGCGCGCACGATGAAGGCCCGGGCCATGGCGGCAGACATCTTCACGCGCAGGACGTCGGGGCCCTCCTCGGCCTCCGACAGGACCTCCACCTCGTCCTCGCTCGGCGCGAGCGCCTCGACCACCACGACCTCGGACTCGCCGTCCCACGCCAGGCCCATCGTCCCGACGCGGAACTCCTCCTCGATCGGGGCGTCCAGCGGTGCGGTGTCCTCGAGCTCGCGTGACACCACCACGGGGACGTCGCCGGCGCCGCGCCGACGGACCTCCTCGAGCAGCTCCTGGAGCCGCTCGGCAAGCACCGACACCTGCACCTTCTCCAGTGCGACCGACACGGTGCGGCCGGCGCCCGAGGCCTGGAGGTAGAAGGTGCGGTCGCCGGGCTGGCCGACCGTCCCGGCCACGAAGCGCTCGGGCGGGTCGAAGAGGAAGACCTGGCGGGGCACCCTGTCGACCCTAGACGGCGCCGGCGCCGGCGCCGCCACCGACGACGGCGTCGGAGGAGTTCCTGCGCCGGCGGCCCTTCCTCTTCGGCGGCAGCAGGTCGGCCACCCCGCCGCCGGTGTCGTTCACCCGTACGACGAACGGCCGTAGCTCGGTGTAGCGGATCACCGTGACCGAGCACGGGTCGACGGCGATGCGCTGGAACTGGTCGAGATGCAGTCCCATCGCGTCGGCCACCACGGCCTTGATGACGTCGCCGTGTGAGCAGGCCAGCCAGGTGGCGTCGGGGCCGAGCCGGCCGTTCCAGTCCCGGACAGCGGCGACGGCCCGGTTCTG
The DNA here is from genome assembly GCA_040902655.1 of Mycobacteriales bacterium. Taxonomy (NCBI): domain Bacteria; kingdom Bacillati; phylum Actinomycetota; class Actinomycetes; order Mycobacteriales; species Mycobacteriales bacterium. The sequence goes on along the minus strand of JBBDWV010000058.1, from coordinate 50,025 downwards.
CGTCTCGCGCAGCGGCTCGCCCTCGGGACCGGGGAAGACCACCGCGGAGGGGTGGTTCTGGACGACCTTCCAGAGCGGATCCTTCGCCAGCTCCTTCAGCGGCCGGCCGGTCCAGTCGCCGTAGCGGCACTCCCCCAGCCGGTCCTCCACCTGCAGGGACTGGTCGCGGCCCCTGAGGACGAACCCGGCGGTGTCGAGGCAGCGGTCCAGGGGACTGGACACCACCGCGTCCAGGGGCAGTGGCCGCAGCCGTTCGGCGACGGCCGCCGCCTGCCTCTCGCCCCGCTCGTCCAGGTGCAGTCCCGGCGTCCAGCCGGCGAGCACCGGGCCGGTCATCGCGGTCAGCCCGTGGCGGACGAGCACGACGGTGGTCATTGGGGTGACCCTACGGTCCCGGGGGCTGGTCCGACCGGTCAGGTCAGCGCGAGGACGGCGAGCACGACGGCGCCGAGGGCGACGCGGTAGGGCACGAAGGCGACGATCGAGTGGGTGGCCACGAACTTGAGCAGCCAGGCGATCGAGGCGTACGCGACGACGAAGGACACGAGGGTTCCGACGACCACCGGGCCCAGCCCCACGGGGCCGCCGAGCGCGTCGGGCAGCTCCAGCGCGCCGGCGGCCACCAGCGCCGGGATGCCGAGGAAGAAGGCGAGCCGGGTCGACGCCACCCGGTCCAGGCCGAGCAGCAGCCCCGCCGAAATGGTGGCGCCGGAGCGGGAGACGCCGGGGATCAGCGCGACGCACTGGGCCACGCCGATCAGCAACCCGTCCCGCACGGTGACCTCCGCCTCGGGGCGGCGCTGGGTGGCCCGCCGCTCGGCGTAGACCATGACGGCGCTCCACGCGATGAGAGCGATGCCGACAGTCGTCAGCGACCGCAGGACCGGCCCCTTGATCACGTCGCGGAAGACCAGCCCCACCACACCGATCGGCAGCGACCCGACCAGCACGGCGAGGCTGAGCCGCCAGTCGTCGGTACGGCGGCCCGCAGCGGAGCGAAGCCCGCCGAAGAATCCGCGGGCGAAGCGGGCGATGTCCTTGGCGAAGTAGAGGAGCACGGCGGCGATCGCGCCGCTCTGGATGACTGCGGTGAAGGCGGTGACGGAGGGGTCGTCGACCTCCAGGCCGAGCAGTCCCTCGGCGATGGTCAGATGGCCGGTGCTGGAGACCGGGAGGAACTCGGTGAGCCCCTCCACGACGCCGAGCACGACGGCGTCGAGCAGGCCGAGGCTCACGGAACTCCTTCGCGGACGAGACGCCGGGCGACCACCGCGGCGAGCCCCAGACGGTAGAAGGCCGCGGCGGCGAGCGGCCGCCCGGGATGCCTCCGCAGGCGGGTCGCGGCAAGTGCTCCGGCCAACGCGGCGGTCGTGGTGCCGCTGACCAGCCCGGGCGCCATCTCGCGCAGGGACCGACAATCGGCACGGGCGAGGGTGAGCACGGCGGCTCCGGCCGTGACCGGCAGCGACATCAGCAGGCTGAACCGCTCCGCTTCGGCCCGCTCCACCCCCGCCGCGCGCAAGGCCGTGAGAGTGGCGCCGGAACGCGACACCCCGGGGATCAGCGCGACCACCTGTGCGAGACCGGCCAGGGCGGCCTGCCGTGCGTCGACCGGTCGTGGGTCGGCCTCCTGCGTTGCCTGGCGCGCGTCGACCCACCACATCACGGCGCCGGCGGCTGCCAGCAGAGCGGCCAGTTGCGGTGGCCGGCCGAGCCGCTCCTCGACGCGGTCCGCGACGGCGGCACCGGCGACTGCAGCGGGCAGCGACGAGGCGGCGAGCAGCGCCAGCGTCCGCCGGTCCAGTCCGCGCAGCTCCTCCCGCAGCGCCCAGGCGATCCCGAGGCAGGACCCGGCGTGCAGTCCGGCCGCGAACGTCGTCCGGTCCGTCGGCTGCTCCCAGCGCAGCAGCCAGGGCAGCAGCACCAGCTGCGCCGACGACGACACCGGTATGACCTCTGCGGCGCCCTGCGTGAGCCCGAGGACGGCCGCCCGCCCGACCCTCACCTGTCCGGTTCCGCAGCGTCCGAGGAGCGGCTCAGCTGCCGACGCCGGATCGTTCGAGGGCGTCCAACGCCGTCCGCAGCGTCGCTTTCCGCTCGTCCAGCGAACCGGCGAAGGGCGAGAGCGTGAGCGTGGTGACGCCTGAGGCCGCGAACGCCTGCATCTTCTCGGCGATGCGCTCCTTCGGGCCGAGCAATGCTGTCGCGTCGAGAAACTCTTGCGGTACGGCGGCGGCCGCCTCGTCGTACTTGCGGTCGAGGTAGAGGTCCTGCACCGACCTGGCCGCGTCCTCGAAGCCCATCCGGGCAGCCAGCTGGTTGTAGAAATTCTTCTCCCGGCTGCCCATGCCCCCGACGTAGAGGGCGGCGTACCAGCGGACGGGGTCGGCGCAGGCGCGCGGGTCCTCTCCGATCACGATCGGGACGGTCGGCACGACGTCGAACCCCTCGAGCGTCTTCCCGGCCTTGGCCCGCCCGGCCTCGATCGACGCCAACTGTTCGCGGGCGAAGTCGGGAGAGTAGAAGATCGCCAGCCAGCCGTCGAACAGCTCACCCGACAGCTCGAGGTTCTTCGGACCGACCGCGGCGAGGTAGAGCGGCAGGGAATCGCGCACCGGGTGGACGGTCAGCTGCAGGGCCTTGCCCGGGCCGTCGGGCAGCGGCAGCGTGTAGTGCCGGCCGTCGTAGCGGACCTTCTCCCGGCGCAGTGCCATCTTGACGATGTCGGAGTACTCACGGGTGCGGGCGAGCGGCTTGTCGAAGCGGACCCCGTGCCAGCCCTCGGAGACCTGCGGACCGCTGACGCCGAGGCCGAGCCGGAAGCGCCCACCGGACAGGGTGTCCAGGGTCGCCGCCGTCATCGCGCAGTTGGCGGGGCTGCGGCCCGGGATCTGGAAGATGGCCGAACCGATGTCGATCGACCGGGTGTGCGCGCCGACCCAGGCCAGCACGGTCGCCGCGTCGGAGCCGTAGGCCTCCGCGACCCAGGCGACGGAGTAGCCGAGGTCGTCGGCCTCCTTGGCCAGGGCCAGGTTGTCGGCGTCGTTGCCGGCGCCCCAGTAGCCGAGGTTGAGCCCGAGCTGCACTGTCTCTCCTGCTGGTCGGTGTGGCGGAAGGGTATCCAGGCCGCTGCCCGCTACCGTCGCCGCGCATGGAGGCACCGGCGTGAAGCAGCGTCATCTCGGCCGCAGCGGCCTGATCGTGTCGCGGCTCGGGCTCGGGACGATGACCTGGGGCCGCGACACCGACGAGGACGACGCGGCCGCGCAGCTGCTCGCCTTCCGGGACGTCGGCGGCACGCTGCTGGACACCGCCGACGTCTACGCCGGGGGCGAGAGCGAGCGCGTGATCGGCCGGCTGCTGGCCGACGTCGTGCCGCGCGAGGAGGTGGTTCTGGCGACCAAGGCCTGCGGCGTCACCGGGCCGGGTCCGATGGGCCGCGGCACGAGCCGCGGCCACCTGCTCCGCGCTCTGGAGGCGAGTCTGACCCGGCTGGGGACCGAGTACGTCGATCTGTGGCAGCTGCACGACTGGGACCCGGTCACGCCGTGGGACGAGGCGATGGCGGCCCTCGATGCGGCGGTGGCCTCCGGCAAGGTCCGCTATGCCGGCGTCTCCAACTACTGCGGCTGGCAGCTGGCCGCGACCAGCAGCTGGCAGCGCGCCTGGCCGGGCCGCGTGCCGCTGGTCAGCAACCAGGTCGAGTACTCCCTGCTGCAGCGCGGTGTGGAGCGCGAGGTCGTGCCGGCCGCGCAGGCGCTCGACGTCGGGCTGTTGCCCTGGTCACCGCTGGGCCGGGGGGTGCTCACCGGCAAGTACCGCAACGGCCCGCCTGCTGACAGCCGCGGGGCGAGCAAGCACTTCGCGTCGTTCGTCTCGCCGTACCTCGACGACCGGGCGGGGTCGGTCGTCGACGCGGTCCTCACCGCCGCGGACGGGCTGGAGGTGTCGCCCGTGGCCGTGGCGCTGGCCTGGGTGCGCGACCGGCCGGGCGTGGCCGCCCCGATCGTCGGCGCACGCACCACGGCGCAACTGCAGGCGTCACTGGCCGCCGAAGCCGTCGAGCTGCCGGCGGAGATCCGCTCGGCGCTCGACGACGTGTCGTCTCCGGAGACCGGCTACCCCGAGCGGATGGCGCGCTGGTCGTCCGAGGACCTCGAGGATTGAGCGGCCCTCCGTACAGTGTCTGATCGTGTACGAGTACCGGGCGCTGACGGTGCCCCACGACGCGTCCCGGGACAGCACCCGGCAAATGCTTTCCATCCACGCGGAGTACGGCGACTGGGAACTGTCCGGGCACCGCATCTACGGCGACGGCCGGCGCAGCATCACCGTCCGGCGCCGGCTGCGGGGCGACCCGCTGCCACCGCTGCCCAGTTGACCGGTGACGAGCGGGCCGGACCCGTTCCCGGCCGCCGGCTCACGACCGGTCGAGGAACCGGTCGAGCACGCGGACGCCGAACCTCAGGGACTCCAGCGGCACCCGCTCGTCCACGCCGTGGAACATCCCGGAGAAGTCGAGGTCGGCCGGCAGGCGCAGCGGTGAGAAGCCGAAGCAGCGCATCCCGAGCCGGCTGAAGCTCTTGGCGTCGGTGCCCCCCGACAGCATGTACGGGACGGCGCGGGCACCGGGATCCTCGGCCTTCAGCGCGCCGGCCATCGCCTCGACCAGCGCACCCTCGAACTCGGTCTCGAGCGCGATGTCGTAGTGGACGTACTCCCGCACGATGTCCGGTCCGAGGGCCTGGTCCACCTCGCGCTCGAACTCGTCCTCGAAGCCGGGCAGGAAACGGCCGTCGACCATCGCGGAGGCGCGGCCGGGCACCACGTTGTGCTTGTAGCCCGCGTCGAGCATCGTCGCGTTCGCGGTGCCGCGCAGCGTCGCGCCGACGATGCGCGCGAGCGGCCCGAGTCGGGCGACGGTGCCGGCCATGTCGTCCGGGTCCAGCTCGATCCCGAAGGCGTCGCTCACCTCGCCGAGGAAGGCCCGCACCGTCTTGGTGACGTGCACCGGGAAGTCGTACGCCCCGAGCCGCGCCACCGCCTCGCAGAGCCGGGTGACGGCATTGTCGCCGTTCACCATCGAGCCATGGCCCGCCGTCCCGGTCGCGGTGAGGCGCATCCAGGCCATGCCCTTCTGGGCCGTCTCGATCAGGTACAGCCGTAGGTCGTCGTTCACCGACAGCGAGAAGCCCCCCACCTCGCTGATCGCCTCGGTGCAGCCCTCGAACAGCTGCGGCTGGTTCTGCACCAGCCACTGCGCCCCGAAGACGCCGCCGGCCTCCTCGTCGGCGACGAAGGCCAGCACGAGATCACGCGGCGGCCGGCGGCCGGTGCGCAGCCGGTCGCGCACGACGGCCAGGGTCATCGCGTCCATGTCCAGCATGTCGATCGCGCCACGTCCCCAGATGGCGCCGTCGGCCACCTCGGCGGCGAACGGGTCGTACGTCCAGTCCTTGACGTCGGCCGGTACCACGTCCAGGTGCCCGTGGACGAGCAGCGCGGGCCGGCTGCTGTCCTCGCCCTCGACCCGCGCGACGACGCTGGTGCGGTTGCGCGCCGGCTCGAACAGCTGCGGCTCGAGCCCGACCTCGCTCAGCTTGCCGGCGACGTACTCCGCGGCCTCGCGCTCGCCCTTGCCGGAGCCGGTGCCGTCGTTGACGCTTGCGAAGCGGATGAGGTCGCGGCACATCTCGACCGCCTCGTCCTGAGGGTCCACCTGGTTCACGGGGCGCTCCTGTCCTCGGCTGCTCCCGCGACGGTAGTCCGGTGCGCTCCCGGAGGTCCGCTACAGTCGTCGCGGTCCGGTGCAGGTCACCGGTGCACCACTCGGGCGAGTGGCGGAATGGCAGACGCGCAGCGTTGAGGTCGCTGTGTCCGAAAGGACGTGGGGGTTCAACTCCCCCCTCGCCCACCCAGCGGTCCTCACAGAACACGGGACCGATGCACACAGAATCCGGCACGAGCATGACGCCCCGACAGATGAGATCGCGATCCAGGCGGTGCACCGGGCCGCGATCGGGAGATCCGAGTCGTCGTCGATGCTGCCACCGTCGGTCTCGCGACCGGGCCTCCCATTCATGAAGGCTCAGTACACGAAACCCGTGTGACCCTTGCGTCACCGGGCATAGCCGGTACGATACTGGCTATGCCCAGGAGGACTCGATGACGACAGCGTTCCACACCACCCACAGCGAAGCCGCTGAGGTAGCCCGCGACGACGAGGCGGCGCTGCTCCTGTGCCTGCGCTCACTTCGTGGTGACAGGTCCCTCCGCGAGGCAGCAGAAGCCATCGGGATCCGAGCGGACGAGCTGTCGAAGATCGAGCAGGGACGCACCAAGCAGATCCGGTGGGAGACGCTGTTCAGGATGCTACGCACCTATCGCTGCGGCATCGACGACCTGCTGCACATGGAAGAGCAACGAGCCACGGATACCGAGAACCCGCGAGCCGTGATGCTCGCTGCACTCCGTGCAGGCACAGGGCAGCCAGTGCCGCGGCGGCGGCTCCACGTGCAGGAAGAGAGTGCGGCCGGACTGCAGGGGACTGCGGCAGCCGAAGCGCTCGCTGCACCGGTCGAGCGAGGCCCCGTCCGCAGGAAGTTCACGCCTGCGGGTTCACGCTGATCAGCGTCTACCGACCAGACCAGCCGGAGGAGCTGCAACAGGGCGACATCTGCTGGGCGCCTGTGGCGCGGCTCGAAGCGGCGGTCCCTCCGACTGACCCTGTATGGGCACCCCTCGACAGCGAGCGGGTGCCTGTCGCCGCCAGAAGCGAACTGGAACCGGCGTTCAGCGTCGCAGGCGGGTTCACCCCGGTCATGGTGATCACGCACGACTGCCAGATGGACAAGGAAGCGAACGTCCGGTACGCCCAGCTCCGGCGCTCCAAGCCGCCCACACCGAAGGCGGAAGCTGTGCGACAGGCCGAGGAGGATCCCGAACTCGACCGGTTCGTGGCTGTGGTCCCTCTCGTGCCGCCACGTCGGATCCGGACCGACAACTTGAAGCTCATGTCGGGTGAGACCACCGGGTACTTCCCCCTGCCTGGCGCATCCGAGTTCGGCATCGCCGAGTCCGTCGCTGACCTGAGCTGCCCGACGAGCATCGACCGAGACCTACTCGTCTCCCGGGTCGCAAGCCTCACCGACGAAGCCAGGGGGCAACTGCGCCTCAGCCTGGCCCGCTTGTACGCGTTCCGCAGCCCTGAGGTCGGGTTCCAGGTCGAGGATGCTGTCGGGAAGCGGATCCTCGGGTTCCGGAAGGTCCCCGACTCACCGCTCGAGATCATCCTCGACGTCCAGGGCGGGCAGGAAGTGCGGCTCGTCCTGCAGCCGGAGGAGCCCGCCAAGGGCAGGCCCGCCCGGCGTGCACCACGCTGAACCAGCGTGCAGAGGCACACCCTCAGGTCGTCACCAGTGGGATCCGCGAGCGGCATACCTGCACGTCAGCGGGTTCTGTTGGTAGCCCCCTCAGCGATCGACAGTGTCGTCACAGCACGGCGTAGGACGCACCCAGCCGGCGCGGCCCCCGCTCGGGGTCGCTGCCCGGCGGCAGCAGCCGCAGGCCGGCGTGCAGCGCCACCGCACCGGACCGCTGCACGAGCACCGGGTCGAGCACCAGCTCGGCCACCTCGGGCAACTCCTCGCCGATCCGGGCGACCCGCAGCAGCAGCTCCTCGAGGGCGCCGGTGTCGGCCGGCTCGCCGGACACGACCCCCGTCAGCAGCTCATAGCCACGGATCGCCCGGACCAGGTCGGCCGCGTCACGGTCGGTGAGGGGGAGCGTGCGGGTCACGGGGTCGACGAGCAGGTCGACCGCCACCCCACCCAGGCGCAGCGACAGCAGCGGCCCGGCCGAGGGATCCTGCACCAGCCGCACGACGGTCGAGACGCCGGGCTGCGCCATCGACTGCACGAAGGCCGCACCCTGCCCCGCCACCGCCTGCACCGCCTTCCAGGCCGCCCGCAGGGCGTGCTCGTCGGCCAGGCCCAGCCGCACCGCCCCGACGTCCAGCCGGTTGCGCCAGCGCTCGTCGGCGGCCTTGAGTGCGACCGGCCAGCCCAGCCGGGTCGCGGCCTGGACCGCCTCCTCGACGCCGTTCACCAGTGCGGACGGCCACGGGTCGATGCCGGCGTGGGCCAGCACCGTCGCCGCCTGCCCCTGGCTGAGCCAGCTGCCGTCGGTCGGCAGCCCAGCCAGCGCGCGCCGCGCGGCGCGGGTGTCGACCCGCGGCAGGTCCGGCACCTCCCCCTCCGGTCGGGCCCGCCACTGCGCGTAGGTGACCACCCGGGACAGCGCCAGCGCGGCCGACTCCGGCGAGGCGTACGACGGCACCGACCCTCGTACGGGTGCGCCGTGCTCGCCGAGGACGGCCAGCGCAGGCGGCACACCGTCGACCCCGAGGAAGCTGGCCAGCACCGGCAGCGGCCCCGCTCCCGCCTCGCGCAGCACGGCCCCGAGTTCGTCGGCCGCCGCCGAGCGGTCCCGCCCGTGCGGCGGCGGCACCACCACGGCCAGCACCGCGTCCACCTCACCACTGCCGAGCACGAGCTCGAGGGCGCGGCGCAGCTCGTCGGCGCCGGCGAAGGGGCCGAGGTCGAGCGGGTTGCCGGTCCCGGCCGCGGCGGTGAGGGCGGTCAGCCGGTCCCGCACGTCCTGCGCCAGGGCGGGCACCTCGAGCCCGGCCTCGCGGCAGGCGTCGGCGGCCATCGACGCGAGCGCCCAGGAGTTGGCGACGATGCCGACCCGCCGGCCGGCCGGCAGTGGCTGCAGGGCGAACAGCTGGGCCGTGGTGAACAGCTGGCCCAGTGAGCGCACCCGCACCACCCCGGCTGAGGCGAACAGCGCGTCGAGGGCCACGTCGCCGGGACCGTGCCCGCTCTTGAGGGCCACCACCGGCTTGGTCCGGCCGAGCCGCCGGGCGATGCGGGTGAACTTGCGGGGATTGCCGAAGCCCTGGAGGTGGAGCATGACCACGTCGGTCCGCGGGTCGGCCTGCCAGTGCTGCAGCAGGTCGTTGCCGGAGACGTCCGCGCGGTCGCCGATGGAGACGAAGGCCGACAACCCGAGGGAGCGGCGCTCGGCCTCGGCCAGGAAGGTGCCGGCCAGGGCGCCGGACTGCGACAGCACCCCGACCCGGCCGACGGGCGGGGCACCGCCGGCGAAGGTCGCGTGCAGGCGCACCTCGGGGTCGGTGTTGACCAGACCCATCGCGTTCGGGCCGATCAGGCGCATCCCTCCCGCCCGGGCGAGCCGGACCAGCTCCTCGAGCCGGGCCCGCCCCTCGGGCCCGGCGTCGGCGAAGCCGCCGGACACCACGACCAGACCGCGTACCCGCTTGGCTGCGCAGGCGCGTACGACGTCGGCCACCTCGGCCGCGGGCACGGCGATGACCGCGAGGTCCACCGCGTCGGGCACCGCGCGCACGTCGGCGTAGGCGCGCACCCCCGACACGTGCGTGGCCGCGGGGTTGACCGGATAGACGGGACCCTCGAAACCGTGGCTCAGCAGGGACCTGAGCAGCTCGTGCCCGGGTGCGCCGACCTCGCGGGAGGCGCCGATGACGGCGACGGAACGCGGCGCGAGCATCCGCTGCACCGACCGGGCCTCGGCCCGATGCTCGCGCGCACGCATCACCTCGAGCGAGGTCCCGGTCTGCCGGATCGGGAACGCCAGCTCGACGTAGCCGTCGGCCAGCTCCCGGCGCAGCTCGTAGCCGGCGCTGCGGAAGACGCTGAGCATCGGCCGGTTGTTCGGCAGGACGTCGGCGACGAAGCGCTCCAGCCCGCGCTCGCGGGCCGCGGCGGCCAGGTGCTCCAGCAGGATCGCGCCGAGACCGCGGCCCTGGTGCGCGTCCTCGACCACGAAGGCGACCTCACCGTCGGAGCGGCCCGGCAGCCGGTCGTAGCGGACCACGCCGATGATCTCGTCGTTCAGCGTGGCGACCAGTGCGGCCCGGTCGCCGTGGTCGACCTGCGTGAAGCGCGCGACATCCCGGTCGGCCAGCGTCGGGCGGTAGGCGAAGAAGCGGTTGTAGACCGTCTCCTTGGACAGCCGGGCGTGGAAGGCACGCAGCAGGTCGGCGTCCTCGGGCCGGATCGGCCGCAGGTGGGCGGTGCCGCCGTCGGTGAGGACGACGTCGGCCTCCCAGTGACGCGGGTAGGGCAACGGGTCGCGGAGCACCCGACGATCCTGCCCGACGACGCGGCCCGCATCCCTACGGCAGTCGGGCGCCCCAGACCAGGGAGGCGACAGCGGCCCCGAGCCCGAGGGCCAGAGCCAGCCCGGTCACGGCGGCCGTCACCTCACGCCGCTCGGTCGTCGTGCCGACCTGGTTGCCGATGTCGTCGTAGACGGCGCTCAGCTCCTCGCCGCTCTCGGCGGTGAACGAGGACCCGCCGGTGTCGGCGGCCAGCTGCGCAAGCGCCGGCACGTCGACCGGCACGGGAATCAGCTCACCTTGTACCTGGACGACACCGTTCGGCGTGCCGTACGCGATCGTCGAGACGGGCACACCGGCCTCCAGCGCGGCCCGCGCGGCGTCCGCCACCTCCCGGCCGACGGTGTTGGTGCCGTCACTGAGCAGGACGATCCGTGCCGGTGGCGGCTCCTGGCCCGGCTCGCCCGGCACGGCGCGGACGGCCTGGAGGGAGGTGAAGACCGCTTCGCCGATCGCCGTGCTCGGCCCGAGCCGGAGCGACTGGACGGCCCGCACGACCAGCTCGTGGTCCTGCGTGGCCGGCACGACCACGCTGGCCGTTCCGCTGAAGGACACCAGCGCGACGTCGAAGGCGTCCGGCAGGCCCTGGACGAAGGACACCGCCGATGCCTGGGCAGCGGACAGCCGGTCCGGTGCGACGTCCGTGGCCTGCATCGAGATGGAGGTGTCCAGGGCGACGACGACGGTTGCCCGTTCACGTGGCACCTGCACGTCGGCCTGCGGTCGCGCGAAGGCGGTGGTGAGCGCGACCAGCGACAGCAGCAGCAGTCCGGCCGGGACGTGCCGCCGCCAGGCGGCACTCCTCGGCACCAGGGAGGCGAGCAGGTCCAGCTCGGTGAAGCGCACGGCGTAGGTCGGGCGGCGCCGCTGCAGGACGACGTAGGCGACGAGCAGGGCGAGGATCGCGAGCAGCAGCCAGAGCCGCTGAGGTGCAAGGAAGCTCATCGGGCCGGTCGCCCCGCCGCCCGGGTCCGGCGGCGCGCCGCCAGGTAGCCGGCCAGGGCGACCAGCCAGTCCCGGTCCGTGCGCAGCACGACGTGCCCCGCCCCGGCGCGGCGGACGGTCGCGGCGTGCCGGGCGCGGCGGGCGGCGGTCGCCTCGGCGTAGCGCTCGCGCAGCCGGCGGCTGGCGGTCTGCACCTCCAGCGAACGGCCGGTCTCCGGGTCGACCAGGCGCAGCACGCCGACGGACGGGAGCTCGAGCTCGCGTGGGTCGACCACCTCGGCCACCACGACGTCGTGCCGGCGGCCGAGCTCGCGCAGCGGCGGCCCCCACGAGGGCTCCTGCCCGCCGGGCCCCGGCACCAACAGGTCGCTCACCACGACCACCAGGCCGCGGCGCCGCGCCGGTGCCGCCACCGACCGCAGCCCGTCGGCCAGCGAGGGGCCGGCACCGTCGACCGGACGGGTCGTCTGCAGGACGTGCAGCAGCGCCAGCGAGGCCAGCCGGCCGGGTCGCGCAGGCACCCGCCGCACGGTGTCGGACAGCACGACGGCGCCGAGGCGGTCGCCGGGGCCGCCGGCGAGGTGACCGAAGGCCGCGGCCAGTGCCACCGCCACCTCACGCTTCTCGGTGCGGGCGGTGCCGAACGACATCGAGGCGGTCAGGTCCACCACCAGCGTCGTCTCGAGCTCCCGCTCCGAAATGGCCTGACGGACGTGTGCCTCGCCGGTCCGGGCGGTGACGGCCCAGTCGATCCGGCGCACGTCGTCGCCCGGCACATAGCTGCGTGCCTCCGCCGGCTCGGTGCCCGGACCGGGCAGGTAGCCCAGGTGGTCGCCCTGCAGCAGCCCGTCCAGTCGCCGGGCCACCTGCAGCGACAGCCGGCGGACGGAGCTCCCGGTGGCGACCGGCGCCGGTGGCAGTGCTGGTGCGGCGCGCGGCGTCACGCCACCCCTTCTCCGGAGCGGAAGTGCTGCGACGCCTGCTGGGACGGCGCGACCTGCGGCGGGTCCACCGCCTCCAGAACCTGCTCCACGAGCCGGGTCGCGGGCACCTCGTCGGCCAGTGCCTCATACGTCAGCACCAGCCGGTGGGACAGCACGTCGACGGCCAGGTCGGCCACGTCGACGGGCAGGACGTAGTCGCGACCGCGCAGGACGGCCAGCGCCTTGGCACCCTGCACGAGCCCGAGGCTGCCGCGCGGCGACGCCCCGTGCGCGAGCATCGGCCGCAGCGCGGGCAGGCCCCAGAGTTCCGGCTCACGGGTCGCCATCACGAGCCGGACGGCGTACTCGGCGACGGCGTGGTGGACGAAGACGCCGTCGACGGCGCTCTGCAGGCCGACCAGCTCGTCGAGCGAGAGCACCTGCTCGGCGCGCGGCGGCGAGACCGCCATCCGCCGGACGATCTCCATCTCCTCGGCCATCGACGGGTGCCCCACCGTCACCTTCATGAGGAAGCGGTCACGCTGTGCCTCGGGCAGCGGGTAGACGCCCTCGGACTCGATCGGGTTCTGGGTCGCCAGCACCAGGAAGGGCGTCGGCAGCCGGTGAGTCACCCCGCCGATGGAGACCTGCCGCTCGGCCATCACCTCGAGCAGCGCCGACTGCACCTTGGCCGGCGCCCGGTTGATCTCGTCGGCCAGGACCAGGTTGGCGAAGACCGGACCGAGCTCGACGTCGAAGGATTCCCGCGAGGCGCGGTAGATCCTGGTCCCGAGGATGTCGCTGGGAACGAGGTCCGGGGTGAACTGCAGCCGTACCGACGAGCCACCGACGACCACGGCGAGCGTCTCCACGGCCAGGCTCTTCGCGACTCCCGGGACGCCCTCGAGCAGGCAGTGGCCGCGGGACAGCAGCGCCACCGCCATCCGCTCGACCATGCGGTCCTGCCCGACGACGACCTTCTTGACCTCGAACAGCGCCCGCTCCAGCAGCGCCCCCGCGTCGGCGACCGCCACGGTCACCGGCTGCCCTGCAGTGCGCGTCGCCGCCACGTCGTCTCCCTCTGTCGGTTGCCCCACTGTTGCGTACGAGCCGACAGCCTGCCTGCGCGGCGGTGAAGCGGGCGTGAGCCCGCCCGAGATGAGGCGACCGGGGACGGGACGGCCGCGCCTCAGCGCTTGCGGACCGGCCGCGGCCCGTAGAGCAGCTCCTCGCGTTCGCCCTCGGACAGCCCGCCCCACACGCCGTAGGGCTCGACGCTGGTCAGCGCGTGCTCGAGGCACTCCCGCCTGACCGGACAGGCGGCGCAGACGGACTTGGCCGCTGCCTCTCGTTCGCTCCGGATCGGCTCGCGTTCGCCGTGTGGGTGGAAGAACAGGTCGTCGCGGCCGCGGCAGCGGGCGGCCAGCTGCCACTCCCAGCGCCAGGTCTGTGCACCGGGTGGACGCGCGGTGCCGAGCAGGTCGGGCACGGGCATCTCCTTCGCGAGCGGGTGCACCCATCATCTCCGACGCGGTGTAGAAGTTCGACCGGTCGTAGTATGACATCGATGACACGTCCGGGAGACCTCGAGCGCGCGGCGATGGAGGCGGTCTGGGAGGCCGGACCGTCGACCGCCCGGCAGGTCGCGGACCGGCTCGCGGAGCGCGGTCTGGCCTACACGACCTGGCTGACCGTCCTCGGTCGGCTCGAGGCGAAGGGCCTGCTGCGCCGTGAGCGGCGGGGCCGGGCGCACATCTACGCCGCGGTCGCCACCCGCGAGGACCACATCGCGGTCCTGATGCAGTCCGCGCTGGGGCAGGCCGACGATCGCGAGGCCGCTCTGCAGCACTTCGTCCGCACCGTGAGCCCGGCCGAGGCCGAGGCGCTGCGCCGGGCCCTCGAGGGCCGCGGCTAGTGCTCTTCGCGGCAGCGGTGCTGACGCTCTGCCTCCTGCTGCTCGCCGTCGTCGTCCCCGAGCGGCTGGCACGGGCGTCCTGGGCCGGCCGCTCCCCCGGACTGGCCCTGCTGCTGTGGCAGGCCCTCGGCCTGGCCGGCGGACTGCTCGCGATCGAGGTGGCGGTCACCCTCGCGCTCTCCCCTGCGGGACCCACGCACCTGGACGCCGTCCGGGCCCTGGCTGCCGGCACCGCCTCCGGGCTGCCGGTGTGGTCCTACGTCGCGCTGGCGGTGGGTGCGCTCGTGCTCCTGCGCCTGCTGTCGGTGCTGGTCGCCTCCACCGCCCGGACCCTGCGAGCCCGCCGCCACCACCGCGTCCTGGTGGACATGGTCGCCACCCGCAACCCGCTGCTGGCCGACACCCGGGTCCTCGAGCACACGGTGCCGGTGGCGTACTGCCTGCCCGGACTCCGGCCGCGCGTGGTGCTCTCCAGCGGTGTCCTGGCGCTGCTGCGCGACGACGAGGTGCGGGCGGTCCTGGCGCACGAGGCTGCCCACGTGGAGCAGCGGCACGACGTCGTCGTCCTGCCGTTCGTCGCGCTACGGGCCACCTTTCCGGGCCTGCGGGGGGTACGCACCGCCCAGGCCGAGGTGGCCCTGCTGGTCGAGATGCTGGCCGACGACCGGGCCGTCCGGCGGCACCCCCGCGACGTGCTGGCCCGGGCGCTCTACAAGGTCGGTGCCGGCGCCGTGCCCGCGGGCGCGCTCGGCGTCGCGGGCGCCGGACACGGCGCCGTCCTCGTCCGGGCCCAGCGGCTGTTGCACCCGACCGGGCCGCTCGGGCTGCGGTTTCGGCTGGCGATCCTCGCCGCGACCGCGGTCGTGCTGGGCCTGGCACCGCTGGGTCTGCTGCTGCCGATGCTGGTGGGGCGGTGACCCGTCATGACGACGAGCGTGAGATGGCGTCGGCGCAGGAGTCGAGGCCGTAGTCCCGCAGGTACTCGAGGTCGACGTCACCGGCGTCCGGCACCTGCTTGAGCAGCGGCAGCAGCTTGGAGGTGTTGCCGGCCGCCTGCACCTTCTCGGAGAAGTCCTGGCCCTCCTCCACCACCTCCGCGAACGGTCGGAGCACCCGCTCCTCGAGCTCGGCACGGTCGTCCGCGGGCGGCTCCAAGGCCGCCAGCTCGGCCTGCGCCCGCGAGGCGATCTGCACGACCTGCTCGACGTACGGCGCGAACTCATCGGTCCCGGCAGGTCGCTTCAGCGCCTCGGTCTCCTCGGCCGCTCGCTCGCAGACGGCGGAGGCCTGCTCGACGTAGGCGTCCTTCTCACTCCCTCCGCAGCCGGCGAGCAGGAGGGTCATGGACAGCAGCAGCAGGCGTCTCATCCGCCCACTGTGTCAGGATCGGCGGCCGATTGCCCAGAAGGCCACGGCCGCAGCCGACCCGACGTTGAGCGAGTCCACGCCCGCGGCCATCGGAATGCGCACCCGCTCGTCGCTGGCGGCCAGCACCTGCTCGGTCAGCCCGGGGCCTTCGGCGCCGAGCACCAGCGCCACCTTCTCGTCGTCGCCCACCCGCAGCGAGTCGAGGTCGGTGGCCGTCGGCTCCGGAGTGAGCGCGAGCACCCGGAAGCCGGCGGCGCGCACGTCCGAGATGCCGTCGGGCCAGCGCTGCAGGAACGCGTACGGGACCGAGAACACCTGCCCCATCGACACCCTCACCGAGCGCCGGTAGAGCGGGTCGCACGACGTCGGGCTCAGCAGGACGGCGTCCATACCCAGCGCCGCGGCGCTGCGGAAGACCGCACCCAGATTGGTGTGGTTGGTGACGGCCTCCATCACGACCACGCGCGACGCGCCGGCCAGCACGTCGGCCGCCGACCGCGGCGGCAGCCGTCCGAAGGAGGCGAGGGCGCCACGATGGACGTGGAAGCCGGTCGCTGCCTGGAGCACGGCGTACGACGCGACGTAGACCGGGCAGCCCAACGCGGCGACCGCGGGCGAGAGGTCGGCGAGGCGCTGCGGCGAGACCAGCAGCGACCGCGGAGGGAAGCCGGCGGCGGCGGTGCGGGCGATGACCTTCTCGCCCTCGGCGATGAAGAAGCCGGCGCCCGGCTCGTGCCTCATCCGCCTCGCGCCGTCGGTGAGCCCGACGTAGTCCGCGATCCGCGGGTCGTCCGCAGCCTCGACCGGCTCAGGCAAGCCGGGCCCGTTCGTACTGCACCGGCCAGTCCGTCTCGGCCCCCAGAGCGGTCGCGGCCCGCAGCGGCCAGTGCGGGTCGCGCAGCAGCTCCCGGGCGAGCAGCACCACGTCGGCGTGGCCCTCGGCCAGCACCTGCTCGGCCTGCGCCGGATCGGTGATCAGCCCGACCGCCGCCGTGGGGACACCGGCGCCGCTGCGCACCGCCGAGGCGAAGGGCACCTGGTAGCCGGGGACCGCGGGGATCTCGGCGAGGACGTTTCCTCCCGAGGAGCAGTCGACGAGGTCGACCCCTCGGCTCACGGCCTCCTTGGCGAGCACGACCGACTCCTCCAGCGTCCAGCCGCCCTCCACCCAGTCACTGCCCGAGAGCCGCAGCACCAGCGGCTGATCGGCCGGCCACACCGCGCGCACGTCCTCGACCACCTCGAGGGTCAGCCGCATCCGGCCGGCCAGGTCGCCGCCGTACCCGTCGGTGCGGTCGTTGGACAGCGGCGAGAGGAACTCGTGCAGCAGGTAGCCGTGTGCGGCGTGCACCTCGACCACGTCGAATCCGGCGGTGAGGGCACGCCTGGCGGCTGCGACGAAGTCGGCGCGCACCTTCGCGATGCCCGCCTCGTCCAGCGCGGCCGGCTCGGCCAATCCCGGAAAGGCGAGGGTGGAGGGACCGAGGGGGGTCCAGCCGCCCTCTTCGGGAGGCACGGGACCGCGGCCCTCCCAGGGTCGGTGCGCGCTCCCCTTGCGCCCGGCGTGCGCCAGCTGGATCCCGGCCAGGGCTCCCTGCTCCTGCACGAACGCGGCGATGCGGGCCCACGCCCGGGCCTGGCCGTCGTTCCAGATGCCGGTGTCCTGCGGGCTGATCCGGCCCTCGGGGCTGATGGCGGTGGCCTCGGTGAAGACCAGCCCGGCACCGCCGACGGCGCGCGCCCCGAGGTGGACCAGGTGCCAGTCTCCAGGCATCCCGTCCACCGCGGAGTACTGGCACATCGGGGACACCCAGATGCGGTTGCGGGCGGTGCGGCCGCGCAGGGTCAGGGGCTCGAACAGTCGGCTCATGGCAGGGGCAACTATCACCCGGGCGCGGTGTGTTCCGACCGGCGGCCGCCGGTAGGCTGGCTGCGCGCACGCCTCGACCGACTACGCGGAGGATCCTCATGGCCGACCTCGGCAACAGCTCCCAGGCCGGCACGGCCGACAAGCACAAGCTCACCTCCTGGATCACGGTCCTGCTGCTCATCGCGTCCAGCATCGTGCTCGGCTTCGCCTTCGTCCTGGAGTCGGTACCGCTGGCCGTGGTCGGTGCGCTGCTCGGCCTGGCCGGTGTGGTCCTCGGCGTGATCGGCAAGATCATGGACGACGTGCACTAGGTCGCGGTGACGACGCCGGAGAGTCGGGCCGCCACCGCGGCCGCGGTGGGCGCCCTCACCGACTTCCTCGTCGAGATGGACGCCGGGTCGGCCCGTTCGGTGGGGCACTACCTGCAGCAGTTGGTCGACGAGGACGGCGTCGGTGCACTGGCCCAGGGCTACTACGGCCTGCTCAACCTCTGCGCGCTGCTGCTGCCGATGGCCGCCGCCCAGGAGGACCTTTCGCCGCTCGAGCTGCTCAGCCAGATCGGCCTTCTCGTCGCACGCGACCCCGACGCCTAACGCACGGTCTGCTCGAGCAGCCAGTCCCGTCGCGCCGTCAGCACCTCCACGGGCGCCGCCGCGGACGGCGGACCGGGCACCGCCTTGCGCACCCGTGCGTGCACCACACCGTGCGGTGCACCGCTGCGCGCCGCGAGCTGACCCACCAGGGTGTTGATCTCACGGCGCAGGTCACCCGCGGCCCGCCACGAGCGGGCGTCCACGTCGGCCTGGTCGAGCTCGGCTCCGGTCGGCGCCTCGTCCAGCCGGGTGCTCGAGGCGCGCTTGCGGTGCTCGGTGTCACGCCTGGCGAGCAGGGCCGCCGTCTGCTCCGCGGACAGCAACCCCGGCAGCCCGAGGAACTCCTCGTCCTCTCCGCTCAGCTGGACCGACGCCGCCACGGCGCGCCCGCCGTGCAGCACGTGCGCGAACTCCGCCTCGGCACCGAGCGCCTGCCAGCCGCCGACCAGAGTCTCGTCCTGCTCCCCGGGCGGCGGCAGCGGGTCGTACAGCTCCTCGCCGGTGGCGGCCGGCGGTGGCAGGACGTGGTTGCGCTCGCTCTCCAGCTCCGCCGCCAGGGCGAGCAGCGGCCGCACCGCCGGCAGGAAGACCGTCGCCGACTCCCCCGGCCGCCGGCTACGCACCACGCGCCCGACGGCCTGGGCGAAGAACAGCGGGGTGCGGTAGGAGGTCATCCAGGCCAGGCACGCCGCCCGGGGGACGTCGACCCCCTCGGAGATCATGCGTACGCACACCGCGAAGCGGTCGGTGCCCTCGGCGAAGGCGCTGATCCGGCGTGAGGCCTTCGGGTCGTCGGACAGGATCAGCGCGGGCCTGTGGCCGGTGACCCGCTTGACGATGGCGGCGTAGGCGCGCGCGTCGTCCTGGTCGCTGGCGAGCACCAGCCCTGCGGCGTCAGGCATTCCGGCCTCGCGCAGGTGGGTGAGGCGCTCGTCCATCGCGGCGATGACGTGGGGCACCCACTCGCCACCGGGGTCCAAGGCGGTGCGCCAGGCGGTGGCCTCGACCGACTTCGTGGACTCGCCGGTCAGAGACGCCGAAATCACCTCCCCCGCGCTGTTGCGCCAGCGGGAGACACCGGTGTAGGCCGCGAAGACGACCGGCCGCACCACGCCGTCGCGCAGCGCCTCGCGGTAGCCGTAGCCGTAGTCGGCGGTGCTGGCCAGCCCGCCCTCGCCGTCCGGCTCGTAGCGGACGAAGGGGATTCGCTCGTCCGGCCGGGTGCGAAAGGGGGTGCCGGTGAGCGAGATCCGCCGCTTGGCTCCGTCGAAGGCGTGCGCGACGGCCTCGCCCCAGGACAGCCCGTCGCCGGCATGGTGCACCTCGTCGAGCACCACGAGCGTGCGCTTCGCCCGGGTGCGGGCCTCGTGGATGGCCGGCCGCGCGGCCACCTGCGCGTAGGTCGTGACGTAGCCCTGCAGGTCGGGGCGGACCGGCCCGACGTTGTTGGGCAGCGTCGGGTCCAGGCCGATGCCGGAGGCGAGCGCCGCCTCGGCCCACTGCGTGCGCAGGTGGTCGGTCGGGCAGACCACCACGACCCGGTCGACCACCCGGGTCCCGAGCAGTTCGCCGGCCAACGACAGCGCGAAGGCCGTCTTGCCGGAGCCCGGCGTCGCGGTGACCAGGAAGTCGGTGGCAGCGGCCTCCCGGTAGGCCTGCAGCGCCTCGCGCTGCCAGGCACGCAGCGGCCGGCTGGACGGGGCCGCCGAGGTCAGGGGTGCGGTCACGGAACTCTCTGTCGGGACGGGCCAGGCGGTGTGCGGCAGGGATGTGTGGGCAGGGATGTGTGGGCAGGTTAGTCGGCGGTCGCCGACGGGGCGGTCACGAAGTCGATGAGCATCTCCACCGAGCGCAGGATCGGCACCTCGAGGTCGGCGTAGGAGTCGACGGCGGCCAGCACCCGTTTCCAGCCCTGCCACGGCTGCCCCCAGCCGAGGGCTGCGCAGACGCCCTCCTTCCACGGCTGGCCCCGGGGGACCGTGGGCCAGCGGGCGATGCCTACCGCAGCGGGCTTCACGGCCTGCCACACGTCGACGTAGGGGTGGCCGGTGACCAGGACGTGCGGCGAGGTGACGCGGGCCACGATCCGGCTCTCCTTGCTGCCGGCGACCAGGTGGTCGACCAGCACACCGAGGCGCCGGGACGGGCCGGGGCCGAAGGAGCGCACGAGGGAGGGCAGGTCGTCGACCCCCTCCAGCGGCTCGACCACGACGCCCTCGACCCGCAGGTCGTGCCCCCAGACCCGCTCGACCAGCTCGGCGTCATGGGTGCCCTCGACCCAGATGCGGCTGGCCTTGGCGACCTGCGCCGTCAGTTCCTGCACGGCCACCGAGCCGGAGGCGGTACGACGGGCGGTCGCCGGCGCGGCGGCCACCGGCCGGGTCAGGGTCACCGCGGCACCCTCGAGCAGGAACCCGGCCGGGTCGAGCGGAAAGACCCGCACCCTGCCGTGCCGGTCCTCGAGCGAAACGCGCTCCTTGTCGATCCCGACGACGGCGCCGCAGAAGCCGGTGCCGGCCTCCTCGACGACCAGCCCCGGCTCGGCGGCCACCGTCGGGACCACCCGCCGTGCGGGGCGGACGGTCAGGGCCGAGGCGTCGTACCGGCGGCTGCGCATCCCGTGACGCTAGGCCGCGCCGGGGCCGGCGGGTGGCAGCGACACGACGCCGTTCCCCCGGCGGGTCCGCGGCTAGGCTCGCGGCCCGTGTCCACCGTCGCGGGAGCCCCTCCGCGCAGCGCGCTGCTCGCCGCCTGGGGCAACGCCTGGCTGTCCGGCGACGCCGGTCTGCCCGAGCTGGTCGGGCGCGTCACGGCCTTCGACGACGCCCACCGCGTGGTCGGCCTGGCGGGCGAGGACCTGACCGTCGAGCGGGCGGTCGCGCGACTGCGCGCCGCCGGCGTCGTGCGGCTGCGCGTGGTGCTGCCCGCCCCCGGTGACGCGCTCGGCCTGCCTGGTCCCGGGCCGTTCAGCACCGCCGCGCTGACCGCCAGCGAGGGGGTGCTCGCCCTGCGGCCCGACGGCTCCGGGACCGGCCTGGTCCCGACGCTGGTGTCGCACGGCTCGGCCTTCGACGGCACCGTCACCACCGTGACCTGGACGGCGTACGACGTGGTCGTGCCGGGCCCCGACCCCGGGCCGTACCTGCACGACGCGGAGCACGACCTGCGGCGTGGGGTGGCCGAGTGTGTCGGGGTGCTGCGTGATCTCGACGTCGCGCGCTGGCGGCCGGAGGTCGCCGGGGCGCTGCAGGACCTGCGCCGGCAGGCGCGGCAGGGTGTCGACGAGGACGAGCTGCCGGGTGGCTACCCCCAGCGGGCCCGACAGCTGCTCGTCCAGGCACGGCAGCTGGCCGGGGTGCTGGAGCTGGCCAATGCGGACGACGGCGCCGCGATCGACACCCGCGAGGCGGCCGCCCGCGAGCAGGCGCTGCGCGAGCTCGCCGGGCTCGTGCGTCGGGCGCACGTCGCGGCCTACAACGCCTACGGGCAGGCGGGATGAGCCTGCTCCTGACGGTCACCGGCCCGGATCATCCGGGGGTCACGGCCGCCCTGTTCGACGTGCTGGCCGAGCGCGGCGCGGTGATCTCCGACGTCGAGCAGGTCGTGGTGCACGAGCGGCTGCTGCTCGGCGTCGCCGTCTCCGGCCCCGGCGACGGTGGCCTGCTGCGGGCGGCGCTGGAGGCGCGGGCCGGCGAGCTGTCGGTCGAGGTGGCGTTCACCCCGCTGGACGACGACGAGCCGCCGGTGCGGCACGGCCGCCACCACGTGACCGTGCTCGGCGCGCCGCTGGAACCGGCCGCCTTCGCCGCGGTCGCCCGGCGCCTCGCCGCCTGCGGCGCCAACATCGAGCGGGTGCTGCGGCTGTCGTCCTACCCGATCGCCGCCTACGAGCTGCTGGTCTCAGGTGGCGAGACCGCCCGGCTCAGGGCGGAGTTGGCGGCAGAGGCGGTGGCGCAACGGATCGACGTCGCCGTGGAGCAGGCGACGCTGTGGCGGCGGGCGCGCCGCCTGGTGGTGCTGGACGTCGACTCGACCCTGGTGCAGGGCGAGGTGATCGAGATGCTCGCGGCGCAGGCCGGCTGCGAGGCCGAGGTCGCCCGGATCACCGCGGCGGCGATGGCCGGCGAGCTGGACTTCGAGGCCTCGCTCCGGGCGCGCGTCGCGCTGCTCGAGGGGCTCCCGATGTCGGCGGTCGACGCGGTCCGGGCACAGGTGCGGCTCACCCCCGGCGGCCGGACCCTGGTGCGGACCCTCAAGCGCCTGGGTTGTGCGGTCGGCATCGTCAGCGGTGGGTTCACCTGCGTGACCGACGATCTGGTTGCCGAGCTGGGCTTGGACCATGCGATGTCGAACACCCTCGAGGTGGTCGACGGCAGGCTGACCGGCCGGGTGCTCGGCCGGGTGGTGGATCGCGCCCGCAAGGCGGAGGCGCTGCGCGAGTTCGCCGCCCTGCAGGGCGTCACGATGGCCCAGACGGTGGCGATCGGTGACGGCGCCAACGACCTGGACATGCTCGCGGCGGCCGGGCTCGGGATCGCCTTCAACGCCAAGCCGGTGGTGCGCGAGGCGGCCGACGCCGCGCTGTCGGTGCCGTTCCTGGACGCGGTGCTGTTCCTGCTCGGGGTTCCCCGCGAGGAGGTCGAGGCGGCCGACGCGGCGGACGGGCTCTGACCGCGCAGCCCTCCAGGCGCTAGCCGCGCAGCCAGACGGTGGAGGCGGCCGGCAGGACGAGCACCCGCCCGTCGGTCTCGGCACCCTCGGCGGTTGCCTCCAGCAGCTTTCCCTCCAGCTCCACCTGCACCGGCTCGCCGGCGGTGTTCAGGACCGCGAGCAGGGAGCCCCGCCGGAATGCGAGCAGGTCCGGCCCGAGTTCGAGGAACACGACGTCGCCGCCGAGGTCGTCCTGCAGCAGCGCCCTGCGGGCGGCCAGCAGCCGGCGGTAGGCCGACAGCGTCGAGGCCGGGTCGCGTCGCTGGACCTCGACGGCAAGCGCCGCGCTGTCCGCAGCGAACGGCAGCCACGGCTCGCCGGTGCTGAAACCGAAGCCGGGCTCGCAGGCCGACCACGGCATCGGTGTCCGGCAGCCGTCCCGCCCGGGCCGGGCGCCGCCGGTCCGCAGCCAGACCGGGTCCTGACGCCGGTCGTCCGGGACGTCGACCTCCTCCAGACCCAGCTCCTCGCCCTGGTAGAGGTAGTACGAGCCCGGGAGCGCGAGCAGCAGCGCCGTCACGGCCAGCCCCCGCCGCCGGCCCAGCTCGCCACCGCCGTAGCGGGACACGTGCCGTGGCAGGTCGTGGTTGGACAGGACCCAGGTGGCCGGGGTGAAGGCGACCAGGGCCCGCTCGACCACGTCACGCAGCGCCACAGCCCCCCACGGCGCCTTGAACACGGTGAAGTTGAAGGCCTGGTGCAGCCTGTCGTCGCCGACGTAGCAGGCGACCCGCGGCACGTCGTAGAGGAAGACCTCGCCGACCATCATCCGTTCGCCGTCGTAGCCGTCGAGCAGCCGGCGCCACTCGCGGTAGACCTCGAGCACCTCGTCGCGGTCCCAGATGTGGGCGTGGTCGTCGTCGTGCAGGCCGGCTGCCTGTCCGGCCGTCGGGTCGTCGGCCAGGTCCGGTCGCTTGTAGAGCGCGTGCGCCACGTCGATCCGGAAGCCGTCCACGCCGCGGTCCAGCCAGAAGCGCAGGATGCGCAGGAACTCCTCGTGCACGGTCCGGTCACCCCAGTCGAGGTCGGGCTGGCTGCTGTCGAACAGGTGCAGGTACCACTGCCCGGTCGTCTCGTCGCGGGTCCAGGCCGGCCCGCCGAACACGCTCTGCCAGTTGTTCGGCGGCTGGTCGCCGTGCCCGTCGCGGAACCAGTAGCGCCGCCGCATCGGCGACTGCGGGTCGGCCAGCGCCTCCCGGAACCAGGCGTGCCGGTCCGACGTGTGGTTCGGCACGACGTCGACGAGAACCCGCAGGCCGCTGGCGTGGGCGTCGGCCAGCAGCCGGTCGAAGGCGGCCAGGTCGCCGAACAGCGGGTCCACGTCGTAGTAGTCCGCCACGTCGTAGCCGTGGTCCCGCATCGGCGAGCGGTAGAAGGGCGTCAGCCATATCGCGTCGACGCCGAGATCGACCAGGTGCGGGAGTCGGGACCGGACGCCGGCGAGGTCACCGACCCCGTCCCCGTCGCTGTCGGCGTACGAGCGGATGTAGACCTCGTAGACGACCGCGTTGCGCCACCAGCTCACCGACGCGACGCTACCGGTGCGGCGGCGGTGGACAGCAGCTCCTCGGGCAGCGGTCGTGCGTCGCCAGGTCGCCGTGGGAGGCCAGCTCCGGCCCCTGGAGCCGCTCGACCACCAGGTCGCGCAGCATCGCCACGAACTGCGGGTCGGTACCGACCGTCGCGGCCCGCTTGACGACGAAGTCGGTGAGGTGCGAGACCTGCTGCTGCGCCTGCACATCCAGGTCATACAGCACCTCGACGTGGTCGCTGGTGAAGCCGATGGGGACCAGCACCACCTCGCGGACGCCCCGGGCGTGCAGAGCCCGCAGGTGGTCGCCGACGTCCGGCTCCAGCCAGGGCACGGACGGCGGGCCGCTGCGCGACTGGAAGACCAGGTCCCACGCGTACGGCCGCCCGAGCCGCCGCACGACCCCGGCCGCTGCCCGGCCCAGGGCTTCCACGTACGCACCGCCACTCGGTCCGCTCGTGTCGGCGAGGACGGTCGGGACGGAGTGGGCGGTGAACACCAGTCGGGCGTCCGGCGCAGGGACGACGGCCTGGACGTGGTGGGCCATCGGCGACAGGAAACCGTCCTCCGCCCAGTAGTGCCGCAGCTTGCTGACCAGTGGCGCGCCACGAATCTCGGCACGGGCCCGCTCCCAGTCCTCGCGGTACTGCCGGCAGCCGCTGTAGGACGGGAAGGCGCTCGTCACGATCGCGAGGGCGTGTCGCCGCCCGTCGTCTCGCAGCCGCGTCAGTGCCTCGGTCAGCAGGGGGTGCCAGTTGCGGTTGCCCCAGTAGACCGGCAGGTCCGGGCCCCGCTCGGCGAGCTCGGCCTCGAGCGCCGCCTTCAGCGCGCGCACCTGCGCGTTGATCGGGCTGACACCGCCGAAGGTGTCCAGGTAGTGCCGGGCGACCTGCTCGAGCCGCGCCGGCGGGATGTCGCGCCCGCGGGTGACGTTCTGCAGGAACGGCGTGACGTCCTGCGGCCCCTCGGGCCCGCCGAAGGAGACCAGCAGCAGGGCGTCCACCGGCGGCGGCAGGTTGCTGTCGCCGTCGGTCGCTGCGGTCACGTCCCGAGCCTGCCCCAGGAGGGCTACCGGCGGCGGAACGGGTCCGGCGTCGGTGGCAGGACCAGCGCCGCCCGAGGGCAGGTCGCCAGCGTGAGATCGGCGTACTGGAGGGCGTCGTCACACAGCCGCTCGACGGTCCAGCCCTGCGCGCGACCGTGCTCGGTGGTCGTGACCCGGTAGATGGTGATGTCGTACCTGCTGGGTGTGCCGTAGACCGCGGCGATCGTCCCCACCAGCTGCGAGGTCCCGCGGGTGCCACTGACACCGCTCCAGGCCGTGTCGTAGCGCTGCCAGACCCCGGAGCTGGCGCTCCACACGCCGCCGCGCGAGACGTCGCGGTTCTCCAGCTCGGCCAGGACCATCCGCGCGGCATGCTCGCCGAGCACCGCCGAGGGCCGGATCACGGTCGTCGCGTCGCCTGCCACCCCGACATCCTGCCCGCTTCGCGGTCGAAGAGCGCGGGTTCGCCCGATCGGAGCAGTTCCCTTCGGCGTCGACAGTCGTTGGACTCGGACAGGCCACCAGCGTTTCCGCTGGGGGCGCGCACCGCCGCAGGAGGCCCCCATGACCCGTCGGACGTCCACCACCCCCTGCCGCACCGTTTCTGTCGGCCTCGTGGCCGTGGCGCTCTCGCTGGGCGCCGGGCCGGCGTTCGCACAGGAGAGCCTGCCGCAGCTGACGACCGTGACGGACCCAACGGTCGAGGCGCTGCTTCCCGCTCCCTCGCCGAGCCCCTCCCCGACGCCCGACCCGGTCCTGTCCTCGCTGCCCGCACCCGTGCGAGCGGTCGTCGACGAGGTCGTCGAGGCCGTCCCCGTTCCCCTGCCCGGCAACCCGGTCACCGGCCCGGACCCGCAGCCGCAGCCGGCTCCGCGCCCCGGCGGCGGCACCCGGGCTGCGTCGGGCAGCGCACCCGTACCGGCACCTGCGCCGGCCACGGCCGAGCGCACGTCCGGCGGCAGCACGACCGCGGCAGGCGGCGGCAGCGGCCCGGCAGCGCCGGACGGGGCACCCTCGGCGCCCGCCGGTCGGGGGACGCTCGTCGCCCCGCCGCTCGGTCAGCCGATGCTGGCCGCCCCTCCCGCGTTCGAGTTCCCGGGGCTGTCGGTGCCGCAGGCCGCCCCGGAGACCCTCGTGCAGGGAACGGCGATGCCGTCGCGTCCCGCTGCCCCCGCCGGGCTGCCCGCACTGGTCGTGCTCGTCGCCGCGGTGGCGGTGGCCGCAGCCGCCGCCGGGCACCTGAACGAGCTGCGGGTGCGACGGGCCGCTGTCGGCTGACCCCGCACTGGTCCCTCCCGGGGCCTGCTCAGGCGGCCGGCTCCCCCGGTGCGCCCTCATCGGCGGCGGAGGTGTCCTGCGCCTCAGCACGACACTCCGGTGCCGCGACCAGCTTCGGGCAGACGCAGCCCCAGGCGTCGTGCCACGCGCGCCGGCAACCGGGCGGGTACTCCAGCGCCCGCACCACCCGGGCCGGGTTGCCGGCGACCAGCACCTCGTCCGGCACGTTCCGTGCGACGACGGCGCCGGCGGCCACGACGACCCGCTTCCCGACGGTGACACCCGGCAGGATCATCGCCCGGGCGCCGACCCAGGTGCCGTCGCCGATGTGCACGGGCGCCTCGACGTGCGGGCGGCCCTCCACCCCGTGGCTGTTGCTGTCCATGATGTAGACCTCGTTCGCGAGCGCCACGTCGTCACCGATCGTCACCTCGAGGACCGACAGCAGGACGGTCCCGCAGTTCACGAAGACACGGTCGCCGATGCGGATGCGGCCCCAACCGCTGATCAGCGTCTGTCGATGGCCGGACCACACCTTGAAGTCGTCGCCGATCTCGAGGTCCGTCGCGTCCACTTTCGGCCGCCCGAGCACGATCGCCTTGCGCCCCACGGCCGCCGCCCTGCGCAGCGACCACTTCGCCTTGGCCCGCTGGCGGTACTCCGCGGCGTACCACTGCGCCTCTGTCCTGCGTCGCTCCAGGTCCACGGCCGAGGAGAGTACGCGCAGCGCCTGTCGCGGCTCGACGACCCTAGTCTGGGGCCCGTGGAGTCCGGGGACGCGCAGGCCGAGGACGTGCAGTGCTCGGCGAAGGGCTGCCGGAACCGCGCACACCACGTCCTGGTCTGGAACAACCCGAAGCTGCACACCCCGGACCGCGAGAAGACGTGGGCGGCCTGCGACGAGCACCGCCAGCCGCTCGCCGACCACCTGGACATCCGGGGCTTCCTGCGGCGCGTCGACCCGCTGCCCGGCTGACGACGTCGACTGGCTAGGCCGAGCGGCGGCCTCTGTCGCCGGCCGTCCCGAGCGCCCGCAGCAGGGCGCCCGTGAAACGTGCCGGGGCGACCGAGCAGGCGTCGTGGTCGGCGTCCACGAGGACCGGAGCGACTCCGAGGGCGGCCGCCAGCGCCCGTTGCTTGCCCGGTGGCACCAGCCGGTCCCGCGTCGTGACGACGACGCTGCGCGGCTGTGGCAGCTCGCCGGCCCAGTCGGTGCTGTCGAAGCGGCCCAACTCGCGGCCGGCTTCGGCCAGATCGACCGCACTGCCACGGGACAGCTCCGAGGCGACCCAGCTGCTCTCTCTCGACCGGGCGCCCGCCAGCCGCATCCCGGTCCGCCACGTCCCCTGCGGGAACAGCCCGAGGAGCAGCCGGAGCGCGCCCATCGTGCGCCAGAACGCCTTCTGCCGCGGGTCGCTCCAGTCGAGGGCGGTCGCGCACAGGACGAAGCCGTGCACGTGCTGCGGGTGCCGGCGGGCCAGCAGCTGGGTCACCGGGCCGCCCATCGAGTAGCCGACCACGACGGTGGGCGGCAGGCCCAGGGTGGCCAGCACGCCCGCGGCGTCATCGGCGCAGTCGGTCAGCCGGAACGGCACGCCCGGGCGCAGTCCGCGGCCGTGGCCTCGCAGGTCCATCGCGAGCACCCGGTAGCCCGCGCGCTGCAGCGGCCCGTAGGTGTGCAGCCAGTTGAGGTCACTGGGGAACATCCAGCCGTGCACCAGCAGCACCGGCTGCCCGTCACCACCGGAATCCCTGATGAAGAACTCACCGCGGTCCGGTACGAGAACGATCCGGCCGGGCGGCAACGGCAGCGGCGGAACAGGAGCGGGCGGGTCGCCCGGGACGGTTCGGGAGCGCGCAGGCATACGCGTAGTCTGACCGGTTCCGGCCCCCGCTCGCGCGGCCCGCCGGCTCCGGCCAGGGCGCGGGCGTCCACCGCGTGTACCGCTGGGCCTGCTGATCGTCCTGAAACGCCGGTCGTGACCGGTTCGTCACTGTTCCGTGATCTGGTCCGGCTTGGTACGGTGCGGGTCAGCCCGCCGCCGTCGTTCTGGGGATCTTGTCTTGCTGCACGCCAAGCCGGCGCCCGGCCTGCGCGCCCGCGCCCTGCCGGCTCTGCTGCTGTCCGCCAGCGCAGCCGCCTTCGGCGGACTGGCCGTGCTCGCGCCCGAGGATGCGCCGGGGGTGCTCGCCTACGCCAACATCCCCGTGACCGAGCTGGCCGCCGAGGACGCCGCGGCACGCGACGACCGGGCATCCCGCTCCCGCCGGATCGATGTGGCCGAGACACTGGCGCAGGCAGGGGGCGAAGCAGCGGTCAAGGCGGAGGCTGCGGCGAAGGCCGAGGCGGCGGCCGAGGCGAAGGCGAAGGCGGCCGAGGAGCGTGCGACGGCCGCCAAGGAGAAGGCCGCGCAGGAGAAGGCCGCGCAGGAGGCTGCCGCTTCCCGGGCAGCCCGAGGGAGCAGCGGGACCTGCCCGGTTCCGAGTGCCAGCTTCACCGACACCTGGGGTGCCCCGCGCTCCGGCGGGCGGAGCCACCGGGGCACCGACCTGATGGCGCGGTACGGCGCACCGGTCTACGCCGTCGCGAACGGCACGGTCCGCACCGCGTCGAGTTCTGCCGGCGGGATCTCGCTCTACCTGCGGGCCACCAACGGCGAGACCTACTTCTATGCCCACAATTCCAAGAACATCGCCAGCAGCGGTGAGCGGGTGGAGGCGGGGGAGCTCATCGCCCGTGTCGGCACCAGCGGCAACGCCCCGGCCAGCGCGCCGCACGTCCACTTCGAGCGACATGTCGACGGCCGCTCGATCAACCCGTACCCGTTCCTGCGCCGCATCTGCTGAGCCAGCCGGCGGCGCCCCGGCCGAGCGACGCCGTCAGTGGCGGAAGCCGCCCAGGAACCGGCGGAAGACGCCGCCCTCCGGCGGGAGCGGCGGAGCGCTGGGCGGCGCGGTCTCCCTGCGACGTGCCACCGGCCGGTCGTAGTCGGTGTGCCAGATCGCCTCGACGACCTGCTCCTCGGTGAAGTCCTCGGAACCCGGGATCGTGGGCACGAAGCCGCGCAGCATCCCGTCGGCCATGACTGTGGCCTCGAGCCCGGCGCTGCCGTCCGAATCCCAGACCGCCTCACGACCGTCCGGCAGCGTCACGACGACGCCGAAGTGGTAGACACCGGCCTTCTTGAGCGAGGCGGGTACGCCGTGGTTGCGCAGGCCCTCGACGACGCGCCGGGCGCGGTTCTCCTCCATGGCCTGTGACAACGCGCGGCACGTCGGCCTTGTGCCCGCGCGGCCGGACCCGCCTTCTCCAGCGTCCCGCGGCTGTGCACAGCCGGCCCTGCGGCTCAGCCGCCGATCGCCGACATCGGCCGGTCCGGCTGGACGAAGCCCGGCTCGCCGATGCCGTGGCCCTGCTTCTTCCCGGCGACCGCTGCGCGCAGCCGCTCGGCCAGCTCGTCGTTCCCGGCCCCGTCCCGCAGCGCCGTCCGCAGATCGGACTCCTCACGGGCGAACAGGCAGTTGCGCACCTGGCCGTCGGCGGTCAGCCGCAGCCGGTCGCAGGCCGAGCAGAACGGCCGGGTGACCGAGCCGACGACCCCGACCGTGGCCGGCCCGCCGTCGATCAGGAACTCCTCGGCCGGTGCGCTGCCACGGTGCTCGACCGGCGTCAGCGACCACCGCTCGCCCAGCCGGGCCAGGATCTCCTCGGCGTCCAGCATCGTCGCCCGGTCCCACCCGTGCTGCGGGTCCAGCGGCATCTGCTCGATGAAGCGGAGCGCATAGCCCTGTCCGAGCGCCCACTCCAGCAGGTCGGCGGCCTCGTCGTCGTTGACGCCGCGCATGAGCACGGCGTTGACCTTCACCGGCTCGAGCCCCGCGGCCTTGGCGGCCGCCAGCCCCGCCAGCACGTCCGGCAGCCGGTCCCGGCGGGTCAGCTCGGCGAACCGTTCGGGTCGCAGGCTGTCCAGACTGATGTTGACCCGTCGCAGGCCGGCGTCCCGCAGCGCCTGCGCCTGGCGGGCCAGCCCCAGGCCGTTCGTGGTCAGCGACAGGGCGACGCCGAGCGAGGCGAGGCGGGCGATCAGCCCGGGCAGGCCGGGACGCAGCAGCGGCTCGCCGCCGGTGAGGCGGACCGTCCGGACACCCATCCCGGCGAGCACGCCGACCAGGCGCACCAACTCGTCGTCGGTCAGCAGTTCCGGCTTGGCCAGCCAGTCCAGGCCCTGGGCGGGCATGCAGTAGGTGCAGCGCAGGTTGCAGCGGTCCGTCAGGGACAGCCGCAGGTCGGTGTGCACGCGGCCGAAGCCGTCGACCAGCGGCGCCCTCACCGGGACGTCGATCAGGGGAGCCTTCACCGGGGAAACTCTACGTCGCAGCCGCCGGACCTACGCGCTGAGCGCCCGCGTCAGGAGGGCGACCTCGACCATGCCGTTCCGCACGCGTACCTCGTGGACGGCCAGGCGCACCTCGGGGTCGTCGACGCACTCCCCCGTGGCCAGGTCGAAGACCTGCTTGTACACCGGACTGGCGACCGTCGACCGGTCGCCGCGGCTGCCGACGATGCCGCGGGAGAGCACCATCGCCCCGCTGAACGGGTCGTGGTTGGAGACCGCGTGCAGGTCGCCGTCCGCGGTGCGGAAGACGGCCACCTGCTCACCGTCGACCAGCGCGGCGACCCCCCGGTCGACGGGCAGCCGGGAAGCCGGGCAGATCGATCGGAAAGCGCTCATGAGCGCACCACCTCCAGGACAGGACCGGCGACGAGCGGCTTCTCGTCGGGACGTGCAGGACGGATCTGGCCGCGTTCCTCGACGAACGCGATGCTCGGGTCGGGAACGTCCGGGGCGTTCACGAAGGATGTGAAGCGGGCCAGTCGCTCGGGGTCGGCGAGCGTGTCGGCCCACTCGTCGGAGTAGGTCTCGACGTGCCGCGCCATCGCCTCGTCGAGCTCGGCGCATAGGCCGAGGCTGTCGTCCACGACCACGGCCCGCAGATGCTCCAGCCCGCCGTCCATCGACTCGATCCACGGGGCGGTGCGCTGCAGCCGGTCGGCGGTGAAGACGTAGAGCATCAGCACCCGGTCGATCGTGCGGACCAGGGTGTCGGTGTCGACGTCCTGCAGGAAC
Source organism: Mycobacteriales bacterium (assembly GCA_040902655.1). NCBI lineage: Bacteria > Bacillati > Actinomycetota > Actinomycetes > Mycobacteriales > Mycobacteriales bacterium. Next base: position 18,496 of record JBBDWV010000058.1, on the reverse strand, counting down.
AGGTCGGCGTGCCGCGGACGGAAGCCGCCGTTGCCGCCGACGTAGAGGTTCCACCCGCTCTCGGTGGCGATCACGCCGAAGTCCTTGCTGCGCGCCTCCGCGCACTCGCGGGCACACCCGGAGACGCCCATCTTCACCTTGTGCGGGCTGCGCAGCCCGCGGTAGCGCAGCTCCAGCTCGATGGCCAAGGTCGTGGAGTCCTGCACTCCGAAGCGGCACCACGTCTGCCCGACGCAGGACTTCACCGTCCGCAGCGACTTGCCGTACGCGTGGCCGCTCTCCATTCCGGCGTCGACCAGTCGCTTCCAGATCGGCGGCAGCTGTTCCACCCGGGCACCGAACATGTCGATGCGCTGACCGCCGGTGATCTTCGTGTAGAGCCCGAAGTCTTTGGCCACCCGGCCGATCACGATGAGGTGCTCGGGGGTGACCTCGCCGCCGGGGATGCGCGGGACGACGGAGTACGTACCGTCCTTCTGCAGGTTGGCCAGCATGTGGTCGTTGGTGTCCTGCAGGGTGCCGCGCTCGCCGTCGAGGACGTAGCCGTTGTCCAGGCTGGCCAGGATCGAGGCGACGGTGGGCTTGCAGATGTCGCAGCCGCGCCCACGGCCGTGCTCGCTCAGCAACCGACTCCAGCTGCGGATGTCCTTGACCCGCACGACCTCGAACAGCTCGGCGCGGCTGAGGTCGAAGTGCTCGCACAGCGCGTTCGAGGAGGTCACGCCGAGGCCGTCGAGCTCGGTCGCGACCAGCTCCTTGACCAGCCCCACGCAGGAACCGCAGACGGTCCCGGCACCGGTGCAGCCCTTGACGGCGGCGACGTCACGGCAGCCACCGTCGGTCACCGCGGCGCAGATCTCGCCCTTGCTGACGTCGCGGCACGAACACACCTGCGCGGACCCCGGCAGCGCGGCGGCGCCGACCCCGACCGGCCCGCCGGCACGGTCCGGGAGAACGAGGTCGGCCGGGTTGCCGGGGATCGCCGCGTCGCTGCCGGCCAGCGGTCGCAGCACCGGATAGGCCGAGGCGTCCCCCACCAGGATGCCGCCGAGCAGATGCCGGGCGTCGTCACTGACCACCAGCTTCTTGTAGACGCCGGCGACCGGGTCGGCCCAGACCAGCTCCAGCGCGCCGGGGGTGACGGCATGGGCGTCACCGAAGCTGGCGACGTCGATGCCCATCAGCTTCAGCTTGGTCGACATGTCCGCTCCGGTGAACGCGCCGTCCCCGCCGAGCAGCCGGTCGACGACCACGGCGGCCTGGTCGTAGCCGGGAGCGACCAGACCCCAGCAGCGGCCGGCGGCGCTGGCGCACTCACCGACCGCGTAGACGTCCGAAGCACTGGCCATGCAGGCGTCGTCGACCAGGACGCCGCCACGCTCGGCAACCTGCAGCCCGGCACTGCGGGCCAGCGCGTCGTCCGGGCGGATACCCGCGGAGAAGACGACCAGGTCGACCTCCAGCGGCTCGCCTTCGGCGAACACCATCCGCAGCGTGTCGCCGGTCTCCTCGATGCGCTGAGTCGACGCACCGGTCCGCACGTGCACGCCGAGCTCCTCGACGAGCCGGCGCAGCGCCTGCCCGCCGGCCTCGTCGACCTGCACCGGCATCAGCCGCGGGGCGAACTCGACGACCGTGGTGTCCAGCCCCAGGGACCGTAGGGCGTCGGCCGCCTCGAGTCCGAGCAGCCCACCGCCGACCACCGCACCGGTGCGTGCACCGGACGCCGCGGCCCGGATCCGCTCCAGGTCCTCCAGCGTCCGGTAGACGAACCGGTGCGCTCCGGTCGCACCAGGCACCGGCGGGACGAAGGCGGTCGAGCCGGTCGCGAGCACGAGCGCGTCGTACGCGGTGACGTGGCCGGACCGGGAGGTGACGGTGCGGGCGTCGACGTCGATGCTGACGACGCTGTCGTCCAGCCGCAGGTCCAGCGCCGGATGGTCGAAGAATCCGTCGCGGACCAGGGACAGCTCGTCGGCCGTGGTCCCGCGGAACCACGAGGACAGCCCGACCCGGTCGTAGGCCGGCACCGGCTCGGCCGCGTGCACGACCACGTCCCAGCCGTCCGCGATCAGGCCGCGTTCTACGGCGAGCTCGACCAGGCGGTGGCCGACCATCCCGTGGCCGACGACGACGAGGGTTCTCCGGGTCATGCGCTTCTCCTTTCCGGGACGAGCACGGGTGTCGAGGGGGTCGTCTCGACCAGGCGCCGGACCGAGGGGGTGCAGCTGCCGCAGCCGGTGGTGGCCCGGGTGGCGCAGGCGACGTCGGCGACCGTGCGGCAGCCGTCGGCAGCGCAGCTGCGGACGGCCGCGGCCGTGACCGCGTTGCAGGTGCAGACGACGGCGTCGTCGGCCAGGTCCTTCGCGTCGACCTGGCCGGCCCGGCCGACACCGGCGAACAGCAGGTGCAGCCGGTCGGCCGGCAGCGGTGTCGCACGGTCGAAGGCCTGCGTGACGGTCCCGGCGCTGGACAGGTCGCCGAGCAGCAGGGCGCCGGTCACGACGCCGTCGCGCACCACCACCTTCTTGTAGACGTGCCGCGCCGGGTCGGTGAAGGTCAGCACCTCGAGGCCGTCACCGGAGTCGGCCGGCTCCGGTGCCTTCTCCCCCATGGCGGCGACCTCCAGGTCCATCGCCTTGAGCCGCGTGACCAGCCGCGAGCCGGTGTAGGACGCGGGGCGACCGGTCAGCACGTCGGCGAGCACGGCGGCCTGCTCCCAGGCGGGCGCGACGAGCCCGTAGACGCTGCCGCGGTGCTGCGCGCACTCCCCGAGGGCGTAGACGTGCGGGTCGCTCGTGCGCAGCATGTCGTCGACGAGCACCGCCCGGTCCACGGCCAGGTCCGACGAACGGGCGAGATCGACTTGCGGGCGGATGCCGCAGGCCAGCACGACCAGGTCGCCCTCGACGTGCCGCCCGTCGCCGAGGCGCAGCCCGGTGACCGACCTGCCGCCGGTCACACCGGCGGCGAACGCGCCGAGATGCACGCCCACACCGAGTGACTCCACCGCCCGGCGCAGCACCGCTCCACCGGCCGGGTCCAGCTGCACCTCCATCAGGTGACCGGCGCCCTCGACCACGTCCACCTGGAGTCCACAGGCCAGCAGCCCCCGGGCCGCCTCCAGCCCGAGCAGACCGCCACCGACGACGATGGCCCGCCTCGCCCGGCCGGCTGCAGCGGTGATCGCCTCGCAGTCGTCCAGCGTCCGGAAGACGTGGACGCCCTGCAGGAGACGTCCGTCCGGCCCGGCGATCCCCTGCACCGGCGGGACCAGCGCGGTCGAGCCGGTGGCCAGGACCAGGGCGTCGTACGGCGTGCTGCTCCCGTCGTCGGCGTGCACCCTGCGTGCGGCGCGGTCGAGCCGGGTCACGACGGTGCCCAGCCGCTGCACCACGCGGTTCGACACCGCGGTCAGGGCGATCTCGTCCTGCCGGCGTTTTCCGGCCAGCACGTCGGACAGCAGGATCCGGTTGTAGGCCGGGCGGTTCTCCGCACCGAAGACGGTCACCTCGACCTGGCTGTCGCGGCGGACCAGTTCGTCGACCAGGCGCGCGCCGGCCATCCCGTTGCCGACGACCACGACGCGCGTCACCGGGCGGCCTCGACGAGCCGGTCGATCCGCGCCGCACAGGTCTTGAACGACGGCATCTTCGACACCGGGTCCAGGGCGTCGCTGGTGAGCAGGTTGGCCCGACCACGACCGGCCCAATGGAACGGCACGAAGACGGTGTCCGGGCGCAGCGTGTCCGTCAGGCGCGCCCGCACCACCGCCTCGCCGCGCCGGGTGCTCACCCGGACCCGCTCGCCGTCCTGGACCTCGAGCCGTTCGGCGAGGAAGGGGTGCACTTCGACGAACGGTGCCGGTGTCGTGTGGTTCAGGGCGTCGATGCGCCGGGTCTGCGCGCCCGACTGATAGTGCGCCGCCACCCGCCCGGTCGTCAGCAGCAGTGGCCAGTTTGCGTCCACCGGCTCGACCGGATCCGGCTGTTCGACCGGGACGAAGCGCGCGCGGCCGTCCGGCGTGGCGAAGGCGTCGAGGAACAGCCGCGGAGTGCCCGGATGCCGCTCGTGTGGGCAGGGCCAGTGCAGCACCTCACCCGCCGCCAGCCGGTCATGGCTGATGCCGGCGTAGTCGGCCGCCCCTCCCGCGCTGGCCCGCCGCAGCTCGTCGAAGGCCGCAGCCGGGTCGGTGGGGAACGCCGCCGTCGAGCCGAGCCTCCCGGCCAGTCCGGCCAGCACCTCCAGGTCGGTACGGACGCCGGCCGGGGGGTGGAGCGCGCGGCGACGCAGCAGCACCCGGCCCTGCAGGTCGGTGGTCGTGCCGCCCTCCTCTGCCCACTGGGCCACCGGCAGCACGACGTCGGCCGTGGCGGCGGTCTCGGAGAGCACGACATCCGCGACGACCAGGTGGTCCAGCGCCGCCAGCCGCTTCTGCACGTGCCCTGCGCGCGGCGCGCTGACCAGCGGGTTGCTGCCCATCAACAGCAGGGCCGACGGTCCGTCCGGCGTGCCGAGGGCGTCGAGGAGTTCGTACGCCGACCGGCCGGGGACGGGCAGGTCGTCCGGGTCGATGTCCCAGACGGCGGCGACGTGTGCCCGCGCCGCGGGATCGTCCAGTCGGCGGTAGCCGGGCAGCTGGTCGGCTTTCTGCCCGTGCTCACGACCGCCCTGACCGTTGCCCTGGCCGGTCAGGCAGCCCCAGCCCGAGCCGGGCGTGCCGGGAAGCCCCAGCGCCAGCGCCAGGTCGATCCAGGCGCTGACGGTGTCGGTGCCGTGCGCGTGCTGCTCGGCCCCGCGTGCGGTCAGGACCAGCGCCCGGCCGGCCTCACCCAGCAGCCGTGCCGCGGTCCGCAGGTCCGGCTCCGCGACCCCGGTCAGCCGCTCGACCCTCGCGGGCCAGTAGGCCGAGACCGTCCGACGTACCGCCTCCCAGCCGGTGGTGCGCGCGGCGACGTAGGCTTCGTCCACGAAGCCCGACTCGATCGCGAGGAACAGCAGGCCGTTGGCGAGTGCGAGGTCGGTGCTCGGCTGCGGCTGCAGGTGCAGCGTGGCAGCGGCAGCGGTGGGTGTCCGCCGGGGGTCGATGACCACCAGGTTGCCGCCGGCGGCGCGCTGGCGGGACAGGTGCTGCACGACCGGCGGCATCGTCTCCGCGAGGTTGCTGCCGACCAGCACCACGCAGTCGGCGTCGGCCAGGTCGCTCAGCGGGAAGGGCATCCCGCGGTCCAGGCCGAAGGCGCGCAGCGCGCCCGCAGCGGCACTGCTCATGCAGAAGCGGCCGTTGTAGTCGATCTGGGACGTCCGCAGCACCACTCGCGCGAATTTGCCGAGCAAGTAGGCCTTCTCGTTGGTGAGCCCGCCACCGCCGAAGACAGCCACGGCGTCGGCCCCCCGCTCGGCCTGCGCCCTGCGAAAGCCGTCGGCAGCGCGGTCGAGCGCCTCCTCCCACGTCGCCTCCCGCAGCCGGCCGTGTCGGCCGTCCCGGACCAGCGGGTCGGACAGCCGGCGCGGCGAGTCCAGCAGGGCGGCCGAGGTCCAGCCCTTGTGACAGAGCCCACCGGGGCCGGATTCGACGACCGCTCCCCGATCGACCGGGGTCAGGGTCATGGCGCACTGCAGCGCGCAGTAGGGGCAGTGGGTGGAGGTCGTCGTGGACGGCAGCAGTGAGGAGGGCACGGGACGACCGTGCAGCAGGCGGATGCCGCGCTGGTGTCCCGCGTGTTCCGGTCAGGTGACGAGGTGCTCATCCTCCGGCGGGCGCGTCGTGCACCGTCCGGTGACACCGGGTGGAAACACCGCGGCAACCTGCAGCGAAGACACTGGCGGTGCACCACAGACCGCTCAGGGAGGACGGCTTTGACCGAGGCGACCACCGATGCTTCACCCCTGGCGGGCTTCACGGTCGCGGTGACCGCTGCCCGGCGGCGGGAGGAGCTGACCTCGTTGCTGGTGCGGCGGGGTGCCCGGGTCGTGGAGGCGCCGGCGATCCGCATCCTGCCGACGCACGACGACGAGGAGCTGCTCGCCGTGACGCGGGCCTGCGTGGCCACTGCCCCGGACGTCGTGGTCGTGACCACCGGCATCGGTTTCCGTGGCTGGATGGAGGCGGCGGACGGCTGGGGGCTCGGGGAGTCCTTGCGGGCCTGTCTGACTGTCGCCGAGCTACTCACCCGCGGGCCCAAGGCCACGGGCGCCGTCCGCGCTGCCGGCCTGGCGGAGACCTGGTCCCCGGCCTCCGAGGCCACCGACGAGGTGCTGGCCCGGCTGCTGGCCAAGGGGGTGCAGGGGCGGCGGGTGGCCGTGCAGTTGCATGGTGAGCCGCTGCCTGAGTTCACCGCGGCTCTGCGCTCGGCGGGCGCCGACGTCCTCGAGATCCCGGTCTACCGCTGGCTTCCCGCCGAGGACATCCGCCCGCTGCGGCGTCTCGTCGAGCAGGTCGTGGCCGGAGCCGTCGACTGCGTCACCTTCACCAGCGCACCGGCCGTGGCCAGTCTGCTCACCACCGCCCGCGAGGACGGCCGCGAGGGCGCGCTCGTCCAGGCGCTGACCGGGCCCGTGCTGGCGGCGGCCGTCGGACCGGTGACCGCCGCACCGCTCGAGCGGCTCGGCGTACCGACCGTGCAGCCGGAACGGGCCCGGCTCGGGGCGCTGGTGCGCACGGTGGTCGAGCAGCTGCCGGCCCGTCGCACCCGGACGGTCCAGGCGGCCGGTCACCGACTCGAGCTGCGCGGCCACGCGGTGGTGGTCGACGGTGTCCCGGTCCAGTTGACCGCGCGGCAGACGGGAGTGCTGGCGGCCCTGGTGGACAGTGGCGGCCGGGTCCTGTCGCGGCCGGAGTTGCTACGCACCGCCTGGCGTGACGAACCGGCCGACGAGCATGCCGTGGAGATGACCGTCGCGCGGCTCCGGACGGCGCTCGGACCCGCAGGCGCCGTCGTGCAGACGGTCGTCAAGCGCGGCTACCGGTTGGCGGCCGTCGACGCCTGACGCTGGCCGCCGCACAGTGCGGACGGGCCGCTGTGAGCAGCTGGTGACCGCACGTCCTCCTGAAGGCGACCGGGTCGCAATCACGACTCCTTAGCGTCCGGGACGACACCGAGCGGCGCCGCCGCCATCGCCTTCCTGCAGGAGTTCTCGTGAGCGTGCCCGCGCGCCCCGTACCCAGCGACATGGCCGATCTCGGCAGCACCGCTGTCAGGACACCGCTGACCGAGGACGCGCTGCTGCAGCGCCGGGCCTCCCGGTGGATCGACCGCTGGGAGCCCGAGGACCCGCAGTTCTGGTCGGCCGTCGGCGCCCGGACCGCGAAGCGGAATCTGGTCTTCTCGATCCTGTCCGAGCACGTGGGCTTCTCCGTCTGGGTGCTGTGGTCGGTGATGGTGCTGTTCATGCCCGAGCCGGTCTGGGGCTTCACCGTCACCGACAAGTTCCTGCTGACGACGACACCTGCGCTGGTCGGCGCCTTCGTCCGGCTGCCCTACACGTTCGCTATCGCCAAGTTCGGCGGCCGCAACTGGACCGTCGTGTCGGCCCTGCTGCTGCTGGTCCCGGCGCTGCTCGCGGTGGTTCTGCTCCAGCCTGGGGTGTCTCTTGCGACGCTGCTCCTGGTGACGGCCGTCGCCGGGGTCGGCGGCGGCAACTTCGCCTCGTCGATGGCCAACATCAACAACTTCTATCCGCAGCACCTCAAGGGGCGGGCGCTCGGTCTGAATGCCGGCGGCGGCAACCTGGGCGTCGCCGCCGTGCAGGTGGTCGGCGCGCTGGTGCTGTTGGCTCACGGGCCGGACACCGACCCGCGGGTGATGCTCTACCTCTACATCCCGCTCGTCGTGGTGGTGTCCGCACTCGCCTGGTCCCGGATGGACAACCTCACCGTGGCCACCAACGACCGCGGCGCCATGCGCGAGGTGAGCCGGCACCGGCACACCTGGATCATCTCCCTGCTCTACATCGGGACCTTCGGCTCGTTCATCGGCTTCGGCTTCGCCTTCGGACAGGTGCTGGCCGCCGCGGGCGCCGACCGGCCGATCTACTACGTCTGGCTCGGTGCCTTCGCGGGCTCACTGATCCGCCCGGTGGGCGGCCTGCTCGCCGACCGCTACAGGGGCTCCACCGTGACCTTCTGGAACTTCCTTGCCATGACAGCGGCCGCGACCGTGGTGCTGGCCGCGGCGAGGTCGGACTCCATCCCGCTGCTGGCCTGCTCCTTCACGGTGCTGTTCGCGCTCACCGGCATCGGGAACGGCTCGGTCTACAAGATGATCCCGGCGATCTTCCATGCCGAGACGATGGGGAGCGTCGCGTCCGGCGGCGGACGGACGAGTTCACAGGACCGCCGGCTGGCCAGTGCACTGGTCGGCCTCGCCGGGGCGGTGGGCGCGTTCGGCGGGGTGCTGGTGCAGATCGCGTTCCGCGAGTCGTTCCTGGCCTACGGCGACGGCACCGCGGCGTACGTGGTCTTCATGGCCTTCTACCTGGCCTGCGCGGCCCTCACCTGGGTGGTCTACCTGCGGCCGTCGAGCAGGCGCCTCGTCGGCGTCTGACGCGCCGACACGTCCGGGCTCCCGGCGATGTCCGGCCGGCCGTGCGGAGCCGGGCCCGACAGGTCAGGCCGCCGTCACCGGCCGGTGATCAACGCCGGACTTCCTCACATACGCGACGCCTGGAAAGTGCGTAAGTCCGGCGTTGATCACCGCGACAGCCCGGCGGCGGAACACGTCCTGCTGACCGCTCAGGCGCGCAGTCAGCCGTCGATCTTCTTGACCCACTCGTCGTACGAGGGGGCCTCCGCGCGGACCGTCGTCTCGTCCCCGTGCCCGGTCAGCACCCGGGTCTCCGGCGGGAGGGTGAACAACCGGGTCCTGATCGAGTCGAGGATCGTCGGGTAGTCGCTGTAGCTGCGCCCGGTCGCCCCCGGCCCGCCGGAGAAGAGCGTGTCGCCGCTGAAGACGACGCCGAGATCGGGCACCGACAGGCAGACGGCACCGGGCGCGTGACCGGGGGTGTGCAGCACGTGCACACGTGTGCCGGCGACGTGGAGCACCTGACCCTCGCGCAGCGGGCCGTCCGGTTCGTGCCGTGAGTGCACGAGGTCCCACAGGACCCGGTCGTCCGGGTGCAGCAGAACCTCGGTCGTCAGTCGCTCGGCGAGCTCCGGTGCGTAGCGGACGTGGTCGTCGTGCGCATGCGTGCAGGCGACCGCCACCACCGTGCGGTCGCCGATCGCGGCCTCTATCGCCTCCGGGTCGTGCGGCGCATCGATGACGAGCACCTCGTCGTCGTTGCCGAGCAGCCACACGTTGTTGTCGACCGCGAAGGTCTGCCCGTCGAGGCTGAAGGTGCCGCTGGTCACGAGGTGCTCGATACGCGCGGCCATCAGAGCCCGGTCCCTTCCTCGCGTGCTTCCAGCACGGTCCCCTCCCCGCGTGCTTCCAGCACGGTCCCCTCCCCGCGTGCTTCCAGCACGACCACGCTTCGCAGCACCTCACCCCGCTCCATCCGGTGGAACGCCTGCTCGACCTCGTCCAGCGCGATCCGCTCGCTGACGAAGGCGTCCAGCGCGAAGCGGCCCTGCAGGAAGAGGTCGATCAGCAGCGGGAAGTCGCGGGTGGGCAGGCAGTCGCCGTACCAGGAGGACTTGAGGGCGCCACCGTGGCCGAAGAAGTCGATCAGCGGCATCTCCAGCCGCATCGACGGTGTCGGCACACCGACCAGGACGACGGTGCCGGCCAGGTCGCGGGCCTGGAACGCCTGCTGGTAGGTCTCCGGGCGGCCGACCGCGTCGATGACCACATCGGGGCCGAAGCCGCCGGTCAGGTCGCGCAGCGCCTGCACCACGTCACCCGTTTCCGCATTGACGGTGTGCGTCGCGCCGAAGCCGGTGGCCCACGCCAGCTTGCGGTCGTCGAGGTCGACCGCGATCACCTGTCGCGCGCCGGCGTAGACCGCACCCGCGATGGCCGCGTCCCCGACCCCACCGCAGCCGAGGACCGCGACGGTGTCGCCCTGCCGGACCGGCGCGGTGTTCACCGCCGCACCCCAGCCGGCCATGACCCCGCAGCCGAGCAGACCCGCCGCGGCCGGATCGGCCCGCTCGTCCACCCGGATGCAGGCGCCCTCACCGACCAGGGTCTTCTCCGCGAACGCGCCGAGGCCGAGCGCCGATGTCAGTGCGGTGCCGTCCTTCAGGGTCATCGGCGAACCGGAGTGCCGGCTGTCGAAGCAGTACCAGGGCCGGCCACGCCGGCAGGCGCGGCACTCCCCGCAGGGTGCCCGCCACGCCAGCACGACCCGGTCCCCAGGTGCCACGGCGGTCACCGCGTCACCCACGGTCTCGACCCGCCCAGCGGCCTCGTGGCCGAGCAGGAAAGGGAAGTCGTCGTTGATGCCACCCTCGCGGTAGTGCAGGTCGGTGTGGCAGACCCCACAGGTCTCCACCCGCACCACCACCTCGTGCGGCCCCGGGTCGGGGATCACGATCGTCTCCACCGTCACCGGTGCGCCCTTGGCCAGGGCCACGACTCCACGAACTTCCTGGGGCATGAGGAACCTCTTCTCGTCGGAGGTGCCGACGCTAGCCTCCGCGCCGGACCTCCCGCAGGCGGTCGTCCACCCGACGCGTCCAGCCACGGCCGTCCAGGTGCTCCAACAGGGGTACGGCGACCCGCCGCGTGGTGCCCAGCGCCTGTCGCGCAGCGCTGAGGGTGAAGGGCTGGGGCAGGCCGGCGAGCACCCGCATGGCGCGGGCCGGGCCGTCCGGGAGGAGCACGACGTCGCCGCCGATCCGCAGCAACCGGCCGGCGCGCTCGGCGGCAGCCAGCTCGCGCGGCCCGAGACGCAGCGCGTCCAGGTCCGGCGAGTCGGCTGCGGCAAAAGGGTTTTCCTTCAAGCGGGCTTCGAGCTCAGCCACCGCCGCCTCGGCCACACCCAGGCTCGGTGTCGTGCCGGGACGCCGCAGCCGGCCGGCAGCGGCCTCGAGCCCCGCGGCGGCCAGCAGGCCCGGCAGCAGGCGGGCGTCCGGGAGCGCGAGTGCCTGCCGGGCAGCCTCCGCGGGCAGACCGGCCTCGAGCGGTGCGGCCGCGGCGTGGGCGTCGACGGCTCGCGCCAGCCCGGCGGTCCAGGCCTGCCACTGCCGGAGGTCCACCAGCCAGTCCCCCTCGACCCGGACCGCCGTGAGGTCGTCCAGCGGTACGCCGAGCGACGCCAGCTCCGAGCTCCGGACCGCTCCCCGGCGGGCCACCTCGGCGGCGAGGTCAGGCACGCCACCGGCTCCCGCCAGGGTCTGCGCCCGGTCGGCGGCCGCACCGCGCCGGCGTAGCTCCGGCGGGTCGACGTCGAGCACGAGCACGCCCGAGGTGACCGCCTGCGCACCGGGGTCGCGCAGCAGCGCCCGGTCACCCGGGCGCAACGGCAGCGGCCGGTGCAGCACCAGCCGGGCGGTGTCCTCGCCGAGCGGCCGCACCCGAACCGCGACACCGGTCGAGCCGACGTGCAGCACCAGTTCCGACGGCATCGAGCGGGGATCAGCCGTGAGGCGGACGTCCATCCCCGCCGTCTCGCGCCAGGCGCCCGGCGTGAGCAGCGTGTCGCCGCGCACGACCTCCTCCCGCTCCAGACCGCGCAGGTTCACCGCGACGCGGGCCACCGCCGGCACCTCGTCGTACGACGCTCCGAGACTCTGCAGCCCACGTACCCGGACGCTGCGACCGCGGAGCTGGAGCTCGTCGCCGACCCGCAGGGTGCCGGCGGCGAGCGTGCCGGTGACGACCGTTCCGCTGCCGCGGACGGTGAACGAACGGTCCACCCAGAGGCGAACCGGTGAGGTCGTGTCCGGTGCGGGCAGCGTCGCGACCAGCCGGTCGAGCGCGGCGCGGAGGTCCTCGACGCCCTCGCCGGTCACGCCCGACACGGCGACCGCATCCACCTCCCCGAGGCTGGACCTCCGTAGCTGCGTCAGCGCCTGGTCGGTCGCCGGACCGGGATCGGCCAGGTCGCTGCGGGTGACGGCGAGCAGTCCGGCGGTCAGCCCGAGGGCGTGCACCGCGGCAAGGTGCTCGCCGGACTGGCGGCGCCAGCCCTCGTCGGCAGCGACGACCACGAGCACGGCCGGCGCCGGACCGAGGCCCGCGAGCATGTTGCCGATGAACCGCTGATGCCCCGGCACGTCCACGAAGCCGAGAACCTGCTCGGACGGCAGCTCGGTCCAGGCGTACCCGAGGTCGATGGTCATGCCACGCCGGCGCTCCTCCGCCCACCGATCCGGTTCCATCCCGGTCAGGGCGCGGACCAGCGTGCTCTTGCCGTGGTCGACGTGACCGGCGGTGGCTACGACGTGCATGCGCGTACGGCCGCGGCCAGCCGTTCGTCGTCGGGCTCGGACACGCAGCGCAGGTCCAGCAGGCAGCGGTCCCGCTCGACCCGGCCGACGACGCAGGGGTCGCCGACACGCAGCCGGACGGCGAAGGCGGCGGGCAGCGCGACGGCCCAGCCGGGCAGCACCTGCCCCGGGGCGCCCCCGCCGCCGACTGCCCCGGCGCTCGCGACGACGTGGCCGCCGACCAGCTCGGCCAGCCGGTCACACCGCGCCCGCAGCCGCTCCGGATCGGCCGTCAACGCGGCCCACGTCGGTGTCAGCGGACCACGCAGCGTCGCCTCCAGCGCGGCCAGCGTCAGCTTGTCGACCCGCAACGCACGGGCCAGCGGGTGGCGACGCAGCCGCTCGACGACATCCTCGCGCCCGAGCAGCAGGCCGGCCTGCGGGCCGCCGAGCAGCTTGTCCCCGCTGGCGGTGACGACGGCGGCGCCGGCCCGGAGCGCGGTACGCGCGTCCGGCTCGCCCGGTAGCAGCGGGTGGGGGGCGAGCAGCCCGCTGCCGACGTCGGCCACGACGGGGGCGCCCAGCCGGGCCAGCTCCTCGACCTCGACCGAGCTGGTGAAGCCCTCGACCCGGAAGTTGCTCGGGTGCACCTTGAGCACACAGCCGGTCTCAGGACCAACGGCGTTGGCGTAGTCCCCCAGGTGCGTGCGGTTGGTGGTGCCGACCTCACGAAGCCGCGCTCCGGTGCTCGCGATGAGGTCGGGGAGCCGGAAGCCGTCGCCGATCTCGACCATCTCGCCGCGGCTGACGACCACCTCCCGGCCGGCGGCCAGCGCGGTGGTGGCCAGCACCAGTGCGGCGGCGCCGTTGTTGACGACCAGCACGTCCTCGGCGTCCGGCACCGCGTCGCGCAGCGCCGCCAGCGCCCCGCGTCCCCGCCGTGCACGGGAGCCGTCCGCGAGGTCGTACTCCACGTCGACGTAGCCGGCCGCGGTGGCCACCGCGTCCACCGCCGCGGCGGACAGCGGTGCGCGTCCCAGGTTGGTGTGCAGCACGACCCCGGTCGCGTTGAGCACCGGGCGCAGCGTCGTCGCGCGGAGCGGCAGGGCGGCTACGGCGGCGTCGACCACGCTCTCCGGCGCGAGCTCCCCCGTACGCGCCAGTGCCTGGGCCTGCAGGACGGCCGCCTTGACCAGTTCGACACCGAGGCGGCCGAGCGCCTCGGTGAGCCGCGGGTCCGCGAGCGCGACGTCGGTGCGGGGCACCCGTCGCCGCGGATCGTCAAGGCTCACGCGGACGACGGTACTTCCCTAGGGCGTATGTTCCTCGACGTACTCCTCCGGATCGGGCTCCTCGCGGGACAGCCCCCTCGTCCCCGCGTGCTGCTGGAGGAAGTGCACCCAGCGCATGCCGAGGTCCCTGCGCTTGTCCGCCGGCACGTCCTGCCTGAACGGCGGCAGGACGTCGCTCTCCTCCTCGCCCAGATGATCGACCGTCGCCTCACGTGCGTCCCGGAAGGCCTGCCACCAGGCATGGCTGCCCACCTCGTGGTCGTCGACCTTGCGGGTCGCCTCCCTGATCTCGTTGTGGTCCTTGACCGCGTGTTCGGTATCGCCCTCGCTGTCGTCCACCTCGGAAAGCAGTTCGGGGTAGAAGATCTGCTCCTCCCCCGCTGCGTGCACCTCCAGCCGCTCGGACAGGTCGCGCCAACGGCCTGCCACCTGCTCTGGATCGGTGAGCTGTCCAATCTCGGTGAAGGTGCGCCGGAAGGCGTCGTGCTCGGCGAGTATCAGAGTGGTGATGTCGATGTCGGCCACGGCCGCCCCATGCCCCGCAGGGCGTCAGGTGAAGCACCTGCCCGATCGGGGCCGCGGGCGAGGGATGTCACTCACATGAGGTGCACGTCGTCCACATGAGGTGCACGTCGTCCCGGGGCGGCCCGCTGTCGCACAGGACAGGGCAACCTTGCGGGTGAGTGAGATTGCGCGTCGCCCTCCCGGGCAGGAGTCGTGCCGTGAAGGAGCAGCGGCGCGTACGAGGCCAAAGCCGTTCCCGGCGTCGATGAACCGGGGCGACGGGCATCGGTTGCAGCCGACCTGAAGTCTGGTCCTCTCGTCCGACAAACGGCGCCGCTTCGCCGCAGCAGCACGTCCGGATCCGTCAGGCGCGGTCCACCCGGTCCGCGCCCGCGCCCGACCAGAAGGAGAAACCATGAGCGACCAGCCCGGTCTGTCCGCCGAAGAGCTCGAGCACGCCTCCGGCGAGCAGCTCCCCGACCGCGAGCAGATGTCGCTCGTGAATGCCAACATCGCCGTGCCGGTGAACGCCGCCGTGGCCGCGAATGTGCTCTCCGACGGAGCCATCGCCTACGCCGACGCGGACCAGGTTGCCGACATCGACCAGGGGAACTGACCCCGGCGATCAGACCAGCCGTTCCATCAATCTCTCGAGGAGATGTCATGACTGACACCAACGCAGGTCTTACCGACGCCGAACTCCAGGCGCAGGGCGGCGAGCAGCTGCCCGACCGTGAGCAGATGTCGCTCATCAACGCCAACCTGGCCGCGCCCGTGAACGCCGCCGTCGCGGCCAACATCCTGTCCGACAACTCGGTGGCCTACGCCAACGCCGAGCAGGACGTCACGATCGACCAGAGCAACTAGCCACGACCGCCCGGCGATCTCGTCGGGCCCGACGAACCGGACCGCGGGACCTGCCGACCAGGCAGGTCCCGCGTGTCGTCTGCCCCGGCGGCAGGCGCACACCCGGCGTCCTCCTGGGGAGACCATGACCGTCACGCAGGAACGGCCTGTCGACGAGCGTCCGATGATCGGATGTCCGGCGCGCCGACACACCCGGACGATTCCGCCTTCCTGTCCGGGAGCCGAGGCCGGCCCGCCACGGCTCGCCGACGGCGTCCAGTTGCTCGGCGAGTACGCCGGGACCGGCTACCGGACACCCCAGTACCTCGCCCGTCGCCCGGGCGGACAACTGGTGCAACTCTCGATGCTGCTGCACCAGATCGCCGAGCAGTGTGATGGAACGCGCACTCCGCAGCAGATCGCCTCGGAGGTCAGCGCGACGTACGGCAAGACCGTCAGCGCCGACAACGTGCAGGCTCTGGTGGACAAGCTGCGACCGCTGGGGATCCTCGCCGCCGCCGATGGTTCCGACCCGGAGGTGCAGGAGTCCGACCCCCTGCTCGGGCTCCGGCTGCGGGCCCGGCTGCTCACGCCGAAGGTCGTGCAGCGCCTGGCGGGCGTGGTCCGGCCGGTGTTCTGGCCGCCGCTCGTCCTGGCCGTGGTGGCGGGGTTGCTGGCGGTCGACGTCTGGCTGTTCTTCCTCCACGGCGTCGGTGCGGGGCTGCGCTCGACGGTGGAGCAGCCGTTCGTCTTCCTGCTCGTGGCCGCCGTACTCGTCGTATCGGCGGCCCTGCACGAATTCGGCCATGCTGCCGCCTGCGCGTACGGCGGCGCGCGGCCGGGGGGCATGGGTGCGGGCATCTACGTCGTCTGGCCGGCGTTCTACACCGACGTCACCGACGCCTACCGGCTGGACCGGCGGGGCCGGCTGCGCACCGACCTCGGGGGCGTCTACGTCAACGCCATGATCGTTGTCCTGGTGGCATTGACCTATGCGGCCACCAGGTACGAGCCGCTCGTCCTGATCTGCTTCCTGCTGCAGCTTCAGGTCCTGCAGCAGATGCTGCCCTTCCTGCGGCTGGACGGCTACTACGTCGTCAGCGACCTCGTGGGCGTGCCCGACCTGTTCCGGCGCATCGGCCCCGTCCTGCGTTCTGCCATCCCGTTCCGTGCCACCGAGCCCGAGGTCGCCGAGCTCAAGCCCTGGGTGCGCCGCGTCGTCGCGGGTTGGGTGTTCGTCCTCGTCCCCGTCCTGGTGCTGAACCTGGGCTACTTCCTGCTGGCCGCTCCGCGGATCGCGGCGACCAGCTGGGACTCCGGCGCTCGGTTCGCCGGCCAGCTGATGTCCTCCGGGGGCACCGTCGCCGTCGTCGCAGCCGCCCAGCTGATCCTGTTGTTGCTGCCGATCGTGGGCATCAGCTACACCCTCAGCAGGGTTGCTCGGCGTGGTGCGGCCGGCGCCTGGCGCTGGTCGGAGGGTTCGCCGGGACGCCGGCTCGGCGTGATCACCGGCGGAGCTGCGCTTCTCGTCTCGCTCGCCGTCGCCTGGTTCCCCGACGGCCGGCTGACTCCCTACCGCGACGGCGAGCGGGGGACGGTCCAGCAGCACGTCGGGGAGCTGTCCACCCTCGGAAGGGGGGCACCGCTGCTGCGCTCGCCGGGCGACGCGCAGGAGCCGCTGCCGGCCGTACCTGAAGGCAGCTCGAGCGTGCTCGGCACCGGCGACGCGGCAGATGCCGGCACCGACGGATCCTCGCCCGACGGCGCCGGCGACGGCGCGACCACCGACGGCGGCCAGCTGCCGGCGCCCGCGGTCTCTCCCACCACCGGCAGCTCGTCGGGCACGGCGTCGAGCAGCCCGTCGGACAGCACGCCGAGCAGCGCACCCGACAGCAGCGGGGCGACGACAGGCGGCGCGACGACGCCGGCGAGCGAGCCGCAGACGGTCGACGCCGCTCCGTCGCCGGAGCCGACGTCCGGGACCACGAGCAGCGCCACGACCGCCGAGCCGTCACCGGCCGGCTGACCAGGAGGACCCGATGCACCGCCCACACCTGTCCGCACCCCGGCTGCGCGCCGCGTTCCACCGGCCGGCCGTGCTGGCCACGGCTGCCAGCCTGGCGCTGGCCGCGCTGTTGGTCGGCGGGCTGGCCGTCGGCCGCATGCTGGACGGCCCGCTGGACACGCTCAGCACCGCGGACACGGCGAGCTCACCCACCCCGGCCGACGGGACCGGCACCACCTCCGGCGGGGACGACAACACCGCCGTCGCGGTGAACACCAGGGACGGCAGCACGGTGTACGCCGTGCGCCTGAAAGTCGTCATCACCGGTGCGGCCACCGTCGATGCGGGCAACGCCGCTGTGGCCGCCGCGTCCTGCAACGACTGCCAGACCGTCGCGATCGCCCTCGAGGGCGTCATCGTCACCGGTGACGCCGAGGTGATCGCTCCGGTCAACCTCGCGCTGGCCGTCAACTCCGACTGCTCGAACTGCCAGACGCTGGCGTACGCCTACCAGAACCTGCAGACCGTCGACGGCAAGGTGCGCCTGACCGGCGCCGGTCGCCGTGGCATCGCCTCGTTGCGTCAGCAGCTCAACACGCTGCGGAACTCCGGGCTGGACATCCTGCAGGTCAAGGCAGAAGTGGACCGGATCGCCGGTGAGTTCGCCGGCATTCTGGACACCGAGGTCGTGCCGATCGGGCCTGGGGCAGCCACCGCCCCACCGCACCAGAAGGACGGGCAGAGCACACGCCGGCCCGCGACGGAGCCGGCGCCGGCGCCGCAGGAGGCCGGACCATCGAGCCCGGAGCCGGAACCGGCGTCGCCGAGCCCGGAGCCGGCACCGACGTCGCCGAGCCCGGGACCGGCCGAGGCCAGCCCCAGCACCTCGGCGAGCGCCGCGGCATGACGAACGTCGGCCCGGCGGCTCAGAGGTAGAACGTCCCCTTCGGCGTCGAGCTGACAGGGGCAGTGGACGTGGGTGCCGCCGGCTGCTGGAGAAGTCCCTCGAGCAACTGCGCGCTCTGCGTCTGCTCGGCGGACATGGCCTTGCGCATCATCAGCAGATGGACGATGTCCGGGTTGTCCCCACCACTCACGCTCAACGACATGTGGCCTCCACACTGTGCAACTGGTCGTTCAGGGCTGGCTGCCCTCACGGGTTCATCGGCGTCCCGCGATGCGGATCTGGAGCCCGATCGGGTGAACCCCGCCGTCCGCTGCCGCTGTGCACTGGCCGACCTGCGTCCGAGCGGACCCGAGATCCCAGCACCCGCTTGGTCGGACGCCACGCGAAGCGGCGGACAACAGCGGCCCGACGCTGGTTCTCGGTGCCAGCAGCGACTGCTCCGGGCACAGGCTTGGCACCGAGATGAATCGAGCAGCCGAACGAGCAGCACCCCGGACGCACGCTACGGCCGACTGGTTGCCGTCCGAGGGCGCGAGATCTGGCGGTTGAGCTCCAGCGTGTGTGGTGCGCGGTACTGGTAACCAGCAGAGTTCCTATCCGGTCGAATAGCTCACAGCTGATGT
>JBBDWV010000057.1:437-65503 GCA_040902655.1 Mycobacteriales bacterium | reverse complement strand
GTGGGGCAGTAGTGATTGGAGAGTACTGCTGTGACTGCCGGCCGCCGCCGCGACACGCCGGCCGTCGCGGCCGTAGGATGGGGTGGTCCAGACCGGGGAGCCCGTGGAGACGGGCTGAGAGGCCGGCAGACCTGCCCGCGGGCGGGCCGCCGGCGACCCGTAGCACCCGATCGGGGTCGTGCCCGCGTGGGGAGTCGCACGTGACCGTCCTGCCTGACCTGTGGAGCGTGGGCGACCGCGTCCTGACCAGCCGGCTGCTCGTCGGCACCGGCAAGTTCCGCTCGCATGTGGTGATGCGGGAGGCGCTGGTCGCCTCCGGGGCCGAGGTGGTCACCGTCGCGCTGCGCCGGGTCGATCTCGACCGCGTCGCCGGCAACGGGGGACAGGGTGGCGACGTCCTGGATTTCGTGCCGGCCGACCTGCACCTGTTGCCGAACACCTCTGGTGCCGTCGACGCCGACGAGGCGGTCCGGCTCGCGCGGCTGGGTCGGGCCGGCACCGGCACCGACCTGGTCAAGCTCGAGGTGACGCCTGACCCGCGCACCCTCGCGCCCGACCCGATCGGGACGCTGCGGGCGGCCGAGCGACTGGTCGCCGAGGGCTTCACCGTGCTGCCGTACTGCAGCGCCGACCCGGTGCTGTGCCGCCACCTCGAGGAGGCCGGCTGCGCCACGGTGATGCCGCTCGGTGCCTGGATCGGGAGCAACCGCGGGCTGCGCACCCGCGACGCGATCGAGGTGATCGTCGCGCAGGCCCATGTGCCGGTGGTGGTGGACGCCGGGCTCGGCGTGCCCAGCGACGCGGCCGAGGCGATGGAGGTCGGCGCCGACGCGGTGCTGGTCAACACCGCGATCGCGGTGGCCGCCGACCCGGTCACCATGGCCCAGGCCTTCGCGCTGGCGACCCGCGCCGGGCGGCTGGGTCACCTCGCCGGCCGCGGCGCCGTGCGTGAGCAGGCCGAGGCGTCCTCGCCGCTGACCGGCTTCCTGGCCGGGCCGGACCAGGAGTGAGCGCGCCCCCCGGCCGCTTCGCGCGGTTCCTGGCCGCGGCGCCTGCCCCGGCGTACGACGATCTGGACGCAGCGCTGGCCCGGCCCTCGCCGGAGGTGCTGCCGACCCTGCTGTCGGCGTCGGCGCTGCCGCGGCTGGAGGAGCTCGCGCAGCGGGCCCGTGAGGTGACCCTGCAGCGCTTCGGGCGCGCCGTCCGGCTGTTCGCGCCGCTGTACGTGTCCAACGCCTGTCTGTCCTCGTGCACCTACTGCGGCTTCAGCAAGGGGCTGGACGTCGCGCGCAGGACGCTGAGCGTGGACGAGGTGGTGGCCGAGGCCCGCACCCTGGTCGGCCGCGGCTTCCGGCACCTGCTGCTCGTCTCGGGCGAGCACCGGGTGGAGGTCTCCGCCGACTACCTGGTGGCCTGCGTCGAGGCGCTGCGCCCGCTCGTGCCGTCGATCAGCGTCGAGACGCAGACCTGGAGCGACGACACCTACGCCCGGCTGGTCGCGGCCGGGCTCGAGGGGGTCGTGCACTACCAGGAGACCTATGACCGCGAGCGCTACGCGCAGACCCACCTCGCGGGCTGGAAGCGTGACTACGACCGGCGCCTGTCGAGCACGGAGCGGGCCGCCGAGGCGGGGGTGCGCCGGCTCGGCATCGGCGCGCTGCTCGGGCTGTCCGCCGACTGGCGCAGCGACGTGCTGGCGGTCGCGCGGCACGCCGTCTGGCTGCAGCGGGAGTACTGGCGCACCGAGGTCACCGTCTCGCTACCCCGGATCAAGCCCAGTGCCAGCGGTTTCCAGCCGCTGGTGGCCGTCTCGGACGCGGAGTACGTCCAGGCGCTGTGCGCGCTGCGGCTGGCCGCACCCGAGGCGGGCCTCGTGCTCTCCACCCGCGAGCCGGCGGCCCTTCGCGACGGGCTGGTCCGCATCGCCGTCACCTCGATGAGCGCCGGGTCCTCGACCGAGCCGGGCGGCTACCGCACGCCCGGCCAGGCGCAGGAACAGTTCTCCGTCTCGGACGAGCGGTCGCCTGCCGAGGTGGCCGCGATGCTCGAGGCGGCCGGCTACGAGCCGGTCTGGAAGGACGCCTTCCCGCTGCACGCCTGAGCCCCGTGACCCGTTCGTGACGCGTCGCGCCCGCGGCCGTCTTGCGGGTGCCTCTGCGGCGAACGTATGTTTCGGCCCTCCCGGGCAGCAGCCTGTGGACACGACCTCCCGGCGCCGCCTTCCCCGGCCGGCGGCGGCTGTCCAGAATCGTGGTGCAGATGATCGCGTCGACAACGCCGAAGGCGGCCGTGGGCCTGGCCCTCGCCCTGGCCGTGGGTCTGCTGCCCGCGCTGGCCTCCTCCGCCTCCGCCGGCCCCGACGAGCAGCACGGCGGCACCGCCGGGCACCTGCCCGCCACGGCGCACAACGTCCGCCTCGTCGGTACCGCGCGGGTGGCCGACCGCAGCCCCACCACCGCGCCGCCCGAGGGCTCGACGCCGCTGGAGAGCCGCGTCGCGGACGTGGCGGTCTCGGGCAACTACGGCTATCTCGCCGCCTTCCGTGAGCCGGACTGCACGGACGGCGGGGTCTTCGTCGTCGATCTCACCGATCCGGCCGCGCCCGTGGAGGTCCCGGAGGCCTTCATCGCGACGACGGCGGGTTCCTACGTCGGTGAGGGCCTGCAGGTCCTGCGGATCGGCGCGCGCGACGTCCTGCTGTTCAACAACGAGGTGTGCGACGACCAGACCGGCAAGGGCGGCATGACCCTGGTCGACGTCACGAATCCCCGGAGCCCGGTCGTCCTGGCCGCGCACGCCGGGGACACCACCGGCGACGGCACCGACGATGCCGCGGTGACACCCGTGCACACGATCCACAGCGTGTACGGCTGGGTGGACGCCGGCCGCGCCTTCGCTGTCCTCGTCGACAACGAGGAGGACAGGGACGTCGACATCATGGAGATCACCGACCCGACGGCGCCGGTGATGCTCTCGGAGACCAGCTTCGTCGACGACGCGCGGGTGGTGCAGGCCGATCCGCCGAACGGCAACAGCCGGTTCCTCCACGACGCGGTGGTCACGGAGATCGACGGCCGCCAGACGATGCTGGCCTCGTACTGGGACAACGGCTTCCTTCTCCTCGACGTCGAGGACCCGACCGCCCCGCAGCTGCTGCGCGACACCGACTACGCGGCGACCGAGCCCTTCGCCGCCCGACTCGGCCTGGCGCAGGACCTGGAGCCCGAGGGCAATGCCCATCAGGCGGAGTTCAGCCCCGACGGCTCGCTGTTCCTGGGCACCGACGAGGACTTCAACCCGTTCCGGGTGATCGCGACGATCACCTCCGGGCCGGGGGCCGGGACCGAGGCCACCGCCACCAACGGCAGCGACACACCGGCCGTCACGGACTCCCGCACGCTCAGCGGCACGACCGACTTCGTCGGACGCGGCTGTACCGACACCGACCCGGCCACCGAGGGTGACCAGAGCGACCCGTACCCGACGAAGGCCGGCGACATCGCGGTGATCGAGCGCGGCGCCTGCAGCTTCCAGGACAAGTACGACCGGGCCGTCGCGGCCGGCTACACCGGCGTCATCGTCTTCAACAGCACGGCCGGCTGTGACGCGCTGCTCACCCCGGCGGTGAGCGGCCCGACGGTGCCGTTCGTCTTCGTGACCCGCTCGACCGGCCTGCAGATCCTGAACCAGACCCCCGCCGCGGACCCGTGCGCCCAGGAGGCGCCCCCCCTCGGGGGCGACACGGCCGACGTCGCGATCCGCGGGGTGTTCGACGGGTGGGGCTACGTGCACCTCTACGACACGGACACGATGGCCGATCTCGGTCAGTACGCCATCGACGAGGCGCTCGACCCGGCCTTCGCCACCGGCTTCGGTGACCTGTCGGTGCACGAGGTGGCGGTCGACCCGAAGGTGCCGGGCCGGGCCTACCTGGCCTACTACTCCGGCGGGCTGCGGGTCATCGAGTACGACCGTGACGGCATCCGGGAGATCGGCGCCTACATCGGCCCGGACGGCAGCAACCTCTGGGGTGTCGAGTACTGGACCAGCCCGACGACGGGGCAGGACTACGTCCTGGCCAGCGAGCGCGACGGCGCGCTGCAGGTCTTCCAGTACGCCCCGGAGGCCGGTCCGGCCCCGTCGGCGTCCGCCACGCCGACCCCGACCAGCACTCCGCACGGCGATCCGGCACCGAGCCCGCTGCCGTGTGCGACGACGACCACCACGCTGCAGACGAGCACGATCGTCGCCACCGGCTCGGCGGAGGTCACCGTCCGCACCGCCGCCGGCAGCGCCGTCGAGCTCTGGGCCTACACCCGACCGTCCTCGACCTTCCAGCGGGTCCGCACCGGGACCGCCGACGCGGACGGCCTCGCCCGCTTCACGGTCCGGCCACCGGCCAACACTCGGCTCTACGGGGTCCAGCCGGGCTGTGACATCGACGTGGCCGGCCAGAGCGTCGTGCTCAACGTGCGTACCGCGCTCAGTCTGTTCGTGCAGCGCAACGGCACGCGGGATTACACCTTCACCGGTGACTCGCTGCCCGCTCGGCGCGGTGGCCTGATCGTCAGCCTCTACCGCGTGACCACCGACGGGCGGCAGGTGCTGACGGCGCAGACCCGGGCCGACGCGGCGAACGGACAGTGGCGCATCGACCGGCGCTTCACCGGGACCGGGCGCTTCGGCTTCGTCGTACGCACCGGGCAGGACCTGCAGAACGCGCCCGGCAGCAGCAACGTGCGGTCGTTGCTCGTGTACTAGCGGCAGCGGACCCCTCGGCGTGTCGGATGCGGATCCGGCGAGCGGCGCCGGCCGGGCCGGACCATCTCGGTGCCAGCGGCCCGCACAAGCGGGCGCTGCTGGCACCGAGAACTGTCGTGGCCGGGCCTCATAGGTGATGCTCCTACTGCACCCAGCGCGTGAGGTGGCTGCGGCGTCGTCACAGAGCCGCTAGTACCGTGCGCCCCGCCAAGATCTTCACGCCTGGTGATCTTTTGGTTGCTGGATCGGCAGCGGACACGCCGGCGCGTCTGCTGCGAATCCAGCATCCAGAAGATCAACTGCCGACGAGCCGCCGCACGAGAGGTGCGATTAGCGGTTGCCCGGTCGCCCGACGTGCCGCCGCGTCCGAGAGCCGGCATCAGCGGCCCTGGCGGTGCGGTGCCGGGCTGCTCGCTGGGCTGCTCGATCCATCTCGGTGCCTCGCCTGTGCCCGGAGCAGGCACTGCGGGCACCGAGAACGCCCGGCACCGAGGACGCCCGGCACCGGGCCTGGTCGGACTCCCTATCCTGACGGCTGTGGAGATGCTGACGCTGACGGAGGTGGCGGGACGGCTGGGGGTCGGGCCGACGGGGGTGCGCGACCTGGTCAAGGCCGGCCAGCTGCTGACGGTGCGGACCGACCAGGGCGTGCAGGTGCCCGCCGACCAGCTCGACGGCGACCGGATCGTCAAGCACCTGGTGCCGGTGCTGACGCTGCTGCACGACGCGGGCTACTCCGACGAGGAGGCGCTGCGCTGGCTGACGACGCCGGACGACACGCTGCCCGGGACACCGCTGCAGGCGCTGCACGAGAACCGCGCCACCGAGATCAAGCGTCGGGCCCAGGCGCTTGGCTGGTAGGGCTCACAGCTCGGCGGCGGAGTCGGTGTTGGAGCCCTCCTCGGGCTCCTTCTCCTTGCGCCGCAGCAGGACGGCGGCTGCCGTCAGGACCAGGATCAGCCCGCCCAGCAGGCCCACCTCCGTCAGGGCCCGGGCGAACTGCGGCCCGTCGTCGAGGTAGTCGCTGGGCGCCTTCACCGCCAGCACGATGATCTCCTTGATGCAGACCAGGATGCCGGCGATGAGGAACGGCTCGGCGACGATCTGCCGCTCCTTCAGGGTGATCCGCACCGCGTAGAGCAGCTCGACGAAGATGAAGACCAGCAGGATGGCATCCAGCGTGTCCAGCAGCGCGTCCGACGTGCCCGCCCCGGCGCCCTTCACCAGCGCGATCGACGCCTGCACGATCAGCACCCCCGCACCCACCGACAGCAGCACCGCGATGGCGACGTAGACGACGTCCTCGACCACGGTCAGCGCCTTGTTGCCGAGCCGGACATGGGCGGGCGGCTGCTTGTCGGGCGGCGTCATGGACCGATCATGCCTGCCCTGCTGCCGTAGGGTGGGTCGAGTGCAGCTGATGGTCAACGGACGTGCCTCACAGGTGCCCGACGGGACCGCCCTGCCGGCGTTGATCGAGTCGCTCGGGCTGCGGGTCGGCTCGGTCGTCGTGGAGCACAACGGCGCGGCGTTGCTGCGCTCGGAGTTGGCGGCGGTCGAGCTGCGCGACGGGGACCGGCTGGAGCTCGTGCGGGCTGTGGCGGGTGGCTGACCATGCAGCCGGCCTGGCCCGGCACGCCCGGCTGGCCGAGGCCCGGCTCTACCTGTGCACGCCGTCGCGGCCGGACCTTGCGGAGTTCCTGGACGCGGTGCTGGCCGGCGGTGTCGACATCGTGCAGCTGCGCGAGAAGGGGCTGGAGGCGCGCGAGGAGCTCCGGCTGTGCGAGGTCGTGGCGCAGGCGGCCGGGCGGCACGGCGCGCTCTGGTCGGTGAACGACCGGGCCGACCTCGCCCTGGTCGCGCGCCCCGACGTGCTGCACCTGGGTCAGGACGACCTGCCGGTGGCCGCGGCCCGCCGCATCCTCGGCCCCGACGTGCTGGTCGGCCGGTCCTGCCACGACGAGGCGCAGGTGGCCGCCGCGGCGCTCGAGCCCGGCGTCGACTACTTCTGCGTCGGGCCGACGTGGCCCACCCCGACCAAGCCGGGGCGGCCGGCGCCGGGGTTGCCGCTCACGCGCTACGCCGTCGGGCTGGGCAGTGCCCGGCCGTGGTTCGCGATCGGCGGTATCGACGCCGGCAACCTCGACCAGGTGCTCGCGGCGGGCGCCCGAAGGGTCGTCGTCGTCCGGGCGCTGACCGAGGCGGCCGATCCGCAGGCCGCGGCTGCCGATCTCAAGGCGCGGCTGGTCGCGGAATGAGGTCGCTGGCCTACCTGCTCGTGCTGGCCGGCTGCCTGGTCGGTACGGCGCCGCTCGAGGTGCTGCTCGGCACCCGGGTCTACGCGCGGTGGCGTCGGCTGCTGCTGACGCTGCTCCCCGTCGCCGTCGTCTTCGTCGGCTGGGACCTGCTCGCCGTCCGCGCCGGCCACTGGGTCTTCGACCCGCGCCAGGTCACCGGTCTCCAGGTGGGCGGACTGCCGATCGAGGAGCTGCTGTTCTTCGTGGTCATCCCGATCTGCGCCGTGCTCACCCTCGAGGCGGTGCGTGCCGTCAAGGGGTGGACGGTCGGCGACGAGCCGTGACCTACACCCAGGCCGCGCTGCTGGCCGTGGGCGCCACGGTGCTGCTCGACCTGCTGGTGCTGCGCACCCGGCTGCTGGCCCGCAAGGCGTTCTGGACGGCGTACGCCATCGTGGTGTTCTTCCAGCTGGTCACCAACGGGATCCTGACCGGCCGGGGCATCGTGGCCTACAACGGCGACGTCATCGTCGGCAGCTCGTCGTACCCGGGCCAGACGCCCACCCTGCTGGGTGACGGGCGGATCGTCTTCGCACCGCTGGAGGACCTGCTCTTCGGCTTCGCGCTGATCGTGCAGACGCTGGCGTGGTGGGTCTGGTGGGGCCGGCGGATCAGTCGCTCGGGAAGAAGCTCGCCCCGGTGATGACGGCGATCGCGATCACGAAGAACGCCAGGAACACGAGCGCGACGATCATCGGGGTGCGGTTGCCGTTCACCGGCCCCATGTTCGGCGCCTTGTGCGCGTCGCCCGAGGCGCCGGAGGTCTGGCCGTCGTCGGGCGGGATCGCCCCCGGCCTGACATCGCCGCTGGCCTCGCGGCTGGTGGCGGTCTCGGACGGGTCGCGTCCCTGACGGCTGCTGGCGCTGTCTTCGGTCACGTCCGGATGGTCCCCGCAGTGGGAGAGTCCAATCCCCTCAACCGGTGGTGCGGCGGCGGGCCGCCCATGCCCGCGTCAGGCCCGGGGCGGCCACCCTGGCGCGCTGAGCGGCTCCCACGCCGACCCGCTGGCCGAGCACGGCGTAATCGGCCGCCTCCACCTCGTCCAGGATCCCGCCGTACAGGCGCAGGGCGGTCTGGATGCAGGGCCGGCTGGTGGGGTGCAGCAGCCGGGTGCCGTGTGCGGCGGAGCGGTAGATCTCCCGGGTGCGGGCCACCTCGAAGGCGAGCAGCCGGCGTACCGGCCCGTCCACCACGCCGTGCTCCAGGTGCTCGCGGGTCACCCCGAACACCTCCAGATCCTCCGCCGGCAGATAGATCCGGCCGCGGCGCAGGTCCTCGCCGACGTCGCGCAGGAAGTTGCTCAGCTGGAAGGCGATCCCGAGGTCGCGGGCGTAGGGGTCGGCGACCTCGCGCGGCACGAGCGGCTCGAGGATCGGCACCATCTGCAGCCCGATCACGGCTGCCGAGCCGTGGACGTAGGTCATCAGGTCCTCGTAGCGGGCGTACGACGTGACCGTCAGGTCCATCCGCATGCTGGCCAGGAACGCCTCGAAGTACTCCATCGGCAGCTCCCACCGGCGCACGGTGTCGACCACGGCCCGGCAGACCGGATGCTCGCTGCCGCCGCTGGCGACATCGCGCGCGAACTGCTCGCCCCAGCCGATCAGCCAGTCGGCCTTCTCGGCGTCGCTGAGCGTGCTGCCGAGGTCGTCCACGATCTCGTCGGCGTAGCGCGCGAAGCCGTACAGCGCGTGGACGTACGGCCGCTTCCAGGCGGGCAGCAGCAGCGTGGCCAGGTAGTAGGTCTTGCCGTGGCCGGCGTTCAGCCGGCGGCAGGCCTCGTAGGACGCCCGCAGCTGCGGATCCCGGATGCCGGCCGCGTCCAGCTCGCGCGCACTCACAGCGCGCGGGAGCGGTAGGTCCGGTCCTTGCCCAGGATCCGTTCGGCGGCCAGCCGGCCGGAGATCAGTACCATCGGCACCCCGACGCCCGGCTGCGTCCCGGAGCCGGCGAAGACCACGCCCGCCACCCGGGGTGCCAGGTTCGCCGGGCGGAACGGCCCGGTCTGGAAGAACGAGTGCGCCGCGGCGAACGGCGCGCCCTGCTCCATCCCGCGGCGCTGCCAATCGGCGGGTGTCGTCACGTGCTCGACCTCGATCGCGTCGCCGAAGCCGACGTAGCCGAGCGCCTCGAGCCGCGCGACCGCCTCCTCGCGGTAGCGCGGGCCGACGACCTGCCAGTCGATGCCGGCGCTGGTGTTCGGTGTGGGCAGGAGCACGTAGTACATGTGCCGGCCGTCCGGCGCGAGCGTCGGGTCGCTGTGCGTCGGGTTGGTGACCAGGATCGACGGGTCGCTCATCAGCGACTTCTCGTCGATCAGCTCCCGGAAGACGCGCTTCCAGGAGCGACCGAAGTGGATGTTGTGGTGGGCGATCCGGGAGTACGGCTGCGTCGACCCGGCGAGCAGCAGGAAACACGAGGGGGAGTACGACAGCGTCTTCACCCGGGCGGGCGTGGCCGCGGGCGGCAGCAGCTCGCGGTAGGCCACCGGCAGGTCCGGGTTCAGCACCACGACGTCGGCCGGGAGGCGCTCGCCGTCAGCCGTCTCGACGCCGACCGCGCGGCCGTGCTCCACCAGGACCCGCGAGACCGTCGTGTCGTAGCGGAACACGACGCCGTGCTTTTCTGCCGCCCCGGCCAGCGCCCGCGGCACCGCGTGCATGCCCCCCTTCGGGAAGAAGACGCCGGCGACGGAGTCCATGTAGGCGATGACGGCGTAGAGGGCGAGGGCGTCGTACGGCGACAGCCCGGCGTACATCGACTGGAAGGACAGCACCCGCTGGGTGCGAGGATCCTTCAGGTACTGCCCGACCTTCGGCGCGAGCCGGCCGAAGCCGCCGATCGCGGCGAGCCGGGCCAGGTTCGCCGTCAGCAGGTCCAGCGGCGAGTCGATGTTGCGGTCGATGAAGTCCTTCATCTCGTACCGATAGAGCGTCGAGACGAAGTCGACGTACGCCAGATAGCCCTTCGCCTCGGCCGGACCGCAGACCCGCTCGACCTCCGCTGCCATCGCGCCGGCGTCGGCCCTGACGTCGAGCGTCGACCCGTCGGGGTAGTACGCGCGGTAGAGGGGGTCGACCGGCGTGAGCTCGAGCCAGTCCGCGAGCCGCTCCCCGACGCAGTCGAGGGCATCGGCGATCAGGTCCGGCATGGTCAGGACGGTGGGGCCGGTGTCGAACCGGTAGGTCCCGTCGCCGCCCGGCGACGGGACCTCGAGCAGCCCGTTGCGGCCGCCGGGCACCGCCGCGCGCTCGAGCACGGTGACCTCGCGGTCGGCGCCGGCCAGTCGCAGTGCCGCCGACAGCCCGGCGAGCCCGGCTCCGACGACGACGACGCGGTCGGTCCTGCCGGGGACGGTCTTCACGCACGGAAGCGTAGGCGGGCGCCGGCGTCAGACGAGGGTCAGGATGTCCGCCCCGTCCCCGGTGACGACCAGAGTGTGCTCGAACTGCGCGGTCCGGGAGCGGTCGGCGGTGACGGCGGTCCACCCGTCGTCCCACATCTCGTGGTGCCAGTCGCCGATGGCGATCATCGGCTCGATGGTGAACGTCATCCCGGGCAGGATCTCGGTGCGTGCCGCCGGGTTGTCGTAGTGGAAGACCTGCGGGTCACTGTGGAAGCTGCGGCCGACGCCGTGTCCGACGAAGGCCCGCACCACGCCGTAGCCGTGGCTCTCCGCGTGCGTCTGGATCGCCCGGCCGATGTCGCGGATCCGGGCCCCCGGCCGCACGGCCGCGATGCCCAGGTCGAGGCACTCGCGGGTGACGTCCACCAGCCTGCGGGAGGCCTCGTCCACCTCACCGACCAGGAAGGTGGCGTTGGTGTCGCCGTGCACGCCGTCGAGGTAGATGGTCACGTCGCAGTTGACGATGTCGCCGTCGTTCAGGACGGTCGAGTCGGGGATCCCGTGGCAGATGACCTCGTTGACGCTGGTGCACAGCGACTTCGGGAAGCCGTTGTAGCCGAGTGGGGACGGGTAGCCGCCGCGCCGGACGCACTCCTCGTGAGCGATCGCATCCAGCTCGTCGGTCGTCACGCCCGGTGCGATGGCGGCCCCCACGATCTGCAGCACCTCGGCCGCGGCCCGTCCGGCGGCCCGCATCAGCTCGATCGTCTCCGCGTCCTTCGGCCGGCCGCTGTCGTGGTGCCTGGGCCGGCCGTGCTTGTCGAGGGCGTAGTCCGGCCGTGGGATGTGGGCGGGTACCTCGCGGCGCGGCGAGAGCGTGCCGGGGCGGACGAAGGAGGCGGCGCGGCGCTCGGCCTCCAGCCTGCGGGCCTGCTCGGCGGCCGCCCGGGCCGGGTCGAGATCGGCGATCCGGTGGCAGCGCTTGTAGCGCCGGCCGCTGCCGCACCAGCAGGGTTCGTTCGCGGCAAGGGCAGGTGTGTTCACCCCGGCAAGCCTAGAGGGCGCACCGGCACCCACGACATCCGGTGATCAATCTGCTACAACTCGTCACCATTGGCTGGTGCGGGAGTTGTTCCTGTGGCAGCTGCCCGGATTGTCCAGGTCACGAAGGAGGGGGCGGTGACGTCGACCGTCGACGCCGGCTCGGCTGCGCCGCCGGTCCCGGCTGAGCCGGCTGCGCCGCCGGTCCCGGCTGTGCCGGTTGGGTCGGGACAGCGCGCGCTGCGGGAGGTGCTCTCCGGCGCACAGCCGCTGCGGGTGCACCTGCAGCCGGTGGTGGAGCTGTCCACCGGCGCGATCTGGGGGGTCGAGGCGCTGGCCCGCTTCCCCGGCCATCCGCAGCCGGGGCCCGCGGAGTGGTTCGACGCGGCGCTGCGCGACGGGCGCGGCCCGGAGCTGGAGGCGCTCGCCCTGCAGGGAGCACTGGAGGTGCTGCCGCTCCTGCCGGCCGGGCTGCGGCTCACGGTCAACCTGTCCGCGCAGGCGCTGCTCACCCGCGGCGTCCAGCGGCAGCTGCACGCCGCAGCGGACCCGCGCCTGCTGATCGAGCTCACCGAGCACGAGTCCGTCGCGGACTATCCGGCCCTGCTCGACGTGCTGGGAACCTTGCGTGAGCGGGGGATCGGACTGGGCATCGACGACTTCGGTGCCGGCCACTCCAGCTGGCGGCACGTCCTGCACCTCGCGCCGGACGTCCTCAAGCTCGATCTGTCGCTCGTCCAGGGGGTCGAGCTGTCCCGGCAGCGGCAGTCGCTGGTCGCGGCGATGGTGGCGTACTGCCTCGGGACCGACACGGTGCTGGTCGCTGAGGGTGTCGAGGAGGCCGGTGACCTGGCCGAGCTGCTGCGGCTCGGTGTGGCGCACGCGCAGGGCTGGTTCCTCGCCCGGCCGGCCGAGCCCGCCGTCGTGCTGCCGGTCCTGGGCCGCGGGGACCTGCATCCCGCGGTGCTGGTGCTGCACTGAGCGATCGGCTGAGGCTCAAGACGCTTGCGTCCGAGCAACCGGTCAGAGCGAGCGGCAGGTGGCGGCGGCTGCCAGGCACCGGAGCACCCCGCGGGCCTGCTCGTCCATCGGAGCCGCCTGCAGGGCGGTGAGGGCCTGGTCGGTCCGCTGGTCGATGAGGGCCTCGACCCGGCTCAGCGCGCCGGTGTCCTCGATCACGGAGCGCAGCTGCGCCAGGCCCTCGTCGGACAGGTGCGGGTCGCCGAGATGCCGGCGGACGGCTGCGGTCTGCGCCGGGCCGGCGGCTTCGAGAGCCATCGCGACCAGCGCGGTGCGCTTGCCCTCGCGCAGGTCGTCCCCGGCCGGTTTCCCTGTCACTGTCGGGTCACCGAAGACGCCGAGCACGTCGTCGCGCAGCTGGAAGGCCTCGCCCAGCGGCAGCCCGTAGCCGGAGTACCCCTCGAGCAGCTCCCGGTCCGCGTTGGCCAGTGCCGCCCCCAGGTGCAGGGGCTTCTCGATCGTGTACTTGGCGCTCTTGTAGCGGGCCACCCTTAGCGCACGCTCGACCGATCCGCCGCCGCGGGCCTGCTCCAGCAGGTCGAGGTACTGCCCGCCCATCAGCTCGGTCCGCATCTCGTCGTAGACTTCGCGGCCGGCGACCAGGCGCTCCACCGGCAGGCCGCTGCTGCCGAGCATCTGGTCGGACCAGGACAGGCACAGGTCACCCAGCAGGATGGCCGCACCCGTGCCGAACATCTCCGGGTCACCGGCCCACCCCTCGCTGCGGTGCATGCTCGCGAAGCGCCGGTGGACCGCGGGCTTGCCGCGGCGGGTGTCGCTGCCGTCCATCACGTCGTCGTGGATCAGCGCGCAGGCCTGGAAGAGCTCCAACGCGGCCGCGGCCTCGACGATCGCGTCGGCGTCGGGGCCGCCCGCGCCGCGGTAACCCCAGTAGCAGAACGCCGGGCGCAGCCGCTTGCCGCCGGCCAGCAGCTCGGTGAGCGCGTCGGCCAGCGGGAGGAGCTCCGCGGAGATGTCGCCCAGCAGGGTGAGTCGGCGGGCGACGAAGCCGTTCAGCGCCTTCTGTACCCGCTGGCGCACATCGGCCCGGTCGAGCGGGTCAGTGCTCATGGCGCGCAGGCTACGGGCTGGCCGGGGATCCCGCGCGCCCGCCGCTAGCCTGACCGGATGGCCGACCGGACGATCAAGAGCATGCTCGACGCCGGGCGCCGGCTGTTCTCCTTCGAGTTCTTTCCCGCGAAGACCGACGAGGGCGAGCGCCAGCTGTGGCAGGCCATCCGACAGCTCGAACCGCTCCGGCCGGACTTCGTCTCCGTGACCTACGGCGCCGGAGGATCGACCCGCGAGCGTACGGTGGCGATGACCGAACGGATCGCGACGGACACGACGCTCACCCCGCTGGCGCACCTCACCGCCGTCAACCACTCGGTGGCGGAGCTGCGCCGGATCATCGGCCAGTTCGCCGCTGCCGGGGTACGCAACATGCTCGCGCTGCGCGGCGACCCTCCCGGCGATCCACAGGCCGAGTGGGTCCGGCACCACGAGGGACTGGAGTATGCCGACGAGCTGGTCCGCCTGGTGAAGGCGTCCGGCGACTTCTGCGTCGGCGTCGCCGCCTTCCCGGAGAAGCACCCGCGCTCGCCCGACCTGGACGTCGACACCGCGCGCTTCGTCGCGAAGTGCGGTGCGGGGGCCGACTTCGCCATCACCCAGATGTTCTTCCGGACCGAGGACTACCTGAGGCTCCGGGACCGGGTCGCCGCCACGGGCTGCGAGGTCCCGATCATCCCGGGCATCATGCCGGTCACCAACGTCGCGCAGATCGAGCGGATGGCGGCGCTGTCCGGTGCGGCCTTCCCGGCGGAGTTCGCCGCCCAGCTGCACGCGGTCCAGGACGATCCCGAGGCGGTCCGGCGGGTCGGTGTGGAGGCCGCGACGGCGATGTGCGACCGGCTGCTGGCCGAGGGCGTGCCCGGCCTGCACTTCATCACCCTCAACCGGTCCACCGCCACCCGCGAGATCTGGGCGCGGCTGGGCCTGCAGACGTCGTGAGGCTGCAGCTCGCGGGCGGGCGGGCGGCTTGACCGCCGCCGTCGTTCTGGCCGTCACCGGCCTGCTGCTCGTCGTGCTCGCGTGGGCGACGGCTCGCCGTCCCTTGCACGAGATCTCCGACAAAGAAGGCTATTTCGATCGCTGGGCGGTCCTGCACGGCGGCTACGACCCGCGTACCGGAAACCCGTGGTTGCGCGGCTGGCTGACGATGGTCTACACGGTCGCCCGGCCGCTGGCCCGGCGCGGCATCTCGCCCGACGTGCTGACGATCAGCTCCATCTGGCTGGCCGGCGCTGTGTTCCTCCCGCTGGAGCTGGGCGGCCGCTGGGCGATCCTCGCGGGCTGGGTGCTGGTCGTCAGTGGCCTGTTCGACACGCTCGACGGCTGTGTGGCCGCTCTCGAGAACCGCACCAGCCGGTGGGGCTACGTCCTGGACTCCGCTGTCGACCGGGTCAACGACGTCGTCTACCTCGTGGCGGTGGTCTCGGTCGGCGCGCCTCCCGGCCTCGCCGTCGCCTGCGGCTTCCTGTTCTTCTTCCTGGAGTACGTCCGCGCGCGGGCCGGCAACGCCGGCGGCGGCGACGTCGGGCGGATCACCGTCGCGGAGCGGCCGAGCCGGGTCATCGTCCTGGCCGCCTCCCTGCACTTCGGCGGCGTCTTCCTCGGATACCGCGAGCTGGTCGCGACGATCGGCATGGCGCTGATCGCGCTGTTGACGCTGGTGGGTGTCGGGCAGTTGTTGATCGCGGTGCGCCGTCAGCTGCTCGACCTGCCGGACGAGCCGGCCGTCCAGGTGCCGGAGGCGTGACCGGGCTGGCAGCGCGCTCACGCCGGGCCGATCAGCCCCGCCACGATCTGCGCCGACAGCGCCACCAGCGGGAGCCCGCCGCCGGGGTGGGAGGAGCCGCCGACAAGGAACAGCCCGGGGACGGGTGACCGGTTCGCCGGCCGGAGGAAGGCCGCGGTCGCGCCGTTGCTGGAGGTGCCGTAGATCGCCCCGCCGACCGAGCCGGTGCGGTCCTCGAGGTCGGCGGGGGAGAGCAGGTGTGACCAGCGGACCCGGTCGCGCACCGGCAGCCCGCGCTCGCCGAGCAGGTCGAGCAGCCGCTCGCGGTAGGTGGCGGCCAGGCCGGGTTCCCGCCAGTCCACGGCGCCGCGGCCGGTTCCGTGCCGCGGGGCGTTGACGAGCACGAACCACGCCTCGCAGCCCTCGGGTCGCAGCGCCGGGTCGTCCGGTGCGCTGATGTACAACGTCGGGTCCGGGACCGGCTGCGCCGGGCCGCCGAAGACGGCGTCGAACTCCGCGTCGTAGTCGGCCGGGAACAGCACGTTGTGGTGCGCCAGGCCCGGAGTGCGCCCCTCGACCGCCAGCAGGAGCACGAAGCCGGACAACGACGGCGTCGCGCGGGCCAGCCGCCGGGCTGCCGCGGGGGCCTCGACCAGCGTGCCGTAGACGTGGGCGGCGTCGGCGTTCGCGACGACGACGTCGCCAGCCAGCCGCTCACCGTCTGCCAGCCGCACACCGCACGCGCGGCCGCCCTCCACCTCGACCCGAACCACCTGGCTCCCCAACCGCAGCCGTGCGCCGCGCTCCACCGCGCGCTCGGCCATCGCCTGCCCGAGCCGGTACAGCCCGCCGGGCACGTACCAGCCGCCGTACGCCTGCTCGACGTACGGGACCGCGGCCAGGGCGGCCGGAGCGCGTCGTGGATCGGACCCGGTGTAGGTGGCGTAGCGGTCCAGGAATGTCCGCAGCCGCGGGTCCCTGAGGTGGCGCCGCCCCAGCGAGCGCAGCGACCGCCCCGGCAGGATCGCGGCGAGGTCGCGTGGCTGCCGGACGGCCAGCCCGGCGAGGCTGCGCCGGCCGTCGAGCGCGGACTCCAGGAACGGTGTGCGGCTGGCCTCCCACACCCGCTGCGCGCGTGCGGTGAAGCCGCGCCAGTCCTCGCCGCTGCCCGGCAGGAGCGCGGTGTCGAGCCGGTCGCAGAACTCCTCGAGGTCGGAGGTGGCGTCCAGCAGCGTGCCGTCGGCGAAGCGGTAGCGCGCCACCGGGTCGAGCGGCTCGAGCGACAGGCCGTCCGGCCACCCGCCGGTCTGCTCGAACAGGTCGCGGAAGACCTGCGGCAAGGTCACCAGCGACGGCCCGGTGTCGAAGCGGAAGTCGCCGAGCCCGGGCACCGCATGCTCGACCAGGCCGAGCTTGCCGCCGACGCTCTGCGCCGTCTCGCACACCGTGACGTCGTGGCCGAGCGCGGCCAGCCGGGCGGCGGCGGCCAGCCCGCCGACACCGGCTCCGATGACCAGGACCCGGCTCACGGTCCGGCACCCACCGGGCGGCCCTTCCAGATCAGCGCGCCACGCCGGCGCTGCACCCGGGACCGCAGCGCCAGCAGGCAGAAGGCGGTCACCGACAGGGGGTGCGCGAGGGCGTGCGGCAGCGCCGGCCCGCCGGTCCGGCGGGCGGTGACGACCCGCCCGGCCACCCCGGCGGCGTAGCCCACGGCGCCCGCTCGCGAGCCGCGCAGCGCCGCCACCGGCGGCAGCACGTAGAGCAGCGACATCAGCAGCAGGGACGCGGGCGGCAGCGTCCACAGCGACTTGGCGTAGCCGTCCATGAGCTGGCCCCAGGTGTCGTACATCCGGGTGGTCGCCAGAGCGGTCCCGTCGCAGACGCCGCCGCGCCCGCCGGCCCGCTTGAGGGCGCGGAGCAGCTCGACGTCCTCGACCACCGCCGACCGCACGGCGCCGTGCCCGCCGGCGCGGTCGTAGGTCGAGCGCCGTACGGCGAGCAGCTGGCCGTTGGCCGCCGACAGCGACGGGCGGGGCGAGCGCTCGGCCAGCCGCAGCGGCAGGAACGTCAGCCAGGACCACTGCAGCAGCGGCTGCACCAGGCCGGTGGCGCCGGGCGCCTCCTGCCGCGGGTAGGGGCTGAGCAGGTCCAGGCCCGTCTCCTCGAGCAGCGCGACGGTCGCGGCGACGGCGTGCGGTGCGAGCACCACGTCGGCGTCCACGAACACCAACACGCTGCTGCTCGCCGCCGCCGCGTCGGCCAGCTGCTGGCAGGCATGCGGCTTGCCGAGCCAGCCGTGGGGCATCGGCCGTCCGGTCAGCAGCCGCACCCGCGGGTCGCCCTCGGCCACTCGCCGGACCACGCAGGCGGTGCCGTCGGTGGAGCCGTCGTCGAGGACCACCACCTCGAGGTCCACACCCCGCTGCGCGAGCAGCGCCCGCAGGCACGGCTCGAGCCGGCCGGCTTCGTCGCGTACCGGCAGCAGCACCGAGACCCGCGTCGCCGTGGCGGTCGCCGCCGGCACCCGCAGCAGCGCCGCGTTCACCGCGGCGTGCACCGCGAGCAGCGCGGCGCCGCACGAGGCCAGCCGGACGAGCATCATCCGCGCCGCAGCGACAGCGCGTACGGCACCGCGACGATGCCCATGCCGACGCCGCCGAGCAGGGCCACGGCGGGACGGCCGAAGAAGACGGCGTTCGCCAGCACCGACGAGCCGTAGGTCCACAGGAACAGCGCGGCCGGCACCCGGTCGTCGGCGTCGCGCCGGGGCAGCAGCTGCAGTACCGCGAGCATCAGCAGAGCCACGAGCAGCCAGCCGAGGTAGTTGCTGACGGGGATGTCGGGCGACCCCGGTAGGGCCACCTGCACGTTCGACCACGACCAGTGCCCGGCCTGGACCATCTGCGGGTCGAGGAACAGGTCCCAGGACGCCAGCGCCCAGGCCCCGACGACCGCAGCGCCCAGCCGGGTGGAGGCCAGCCGCCGGCCGACGAGCAGGCACGGGTAGGCCATCATGGCCCAGGCCAGCGGGATGACCAGCGGCACCGAGAACAGCTTCCAGCCCAGCGATCCGGCGTAGTCGTACTGCCCGAAGGGGAAGCCGGTCGAGGTGCCGACCGACTCGGCGAGCAGCCCGGTGCCGACGGTGACCGCGACGTAGCCGCCGGTCCAGCGGGCACCGCGGTGGACCAGCGCATGGGACAGCGAGGCCAGGAAGAAGACCACCACCGTGACCACGGTCAGGACGTCGCGCGGCCGCCCGGCCAGGAGCGGGTAGCCGATCTGCAGCAGCACGGTGGCCGCTGCCAGGAGGACCGGGAGCCGGCGCGGCCAGGTCGCCACCGATGCGTCCGCGGGGGCAGTCACGCGGGCGAGCCTAGGCCTGCGGTCAGGCTGGCCGCAGGATCGAGCGGAGCCGCCGGACGGCGTCGGCCAGCGCCGGGCGCGCCGCCGCACCGTGGGTGGCGAACCAGTCCGGCGCGTCCTCGACCAGGTCGTCGTAGGCCTCCCCGAGATCCTCGCTGCCGAGCGCAGTTCCGACCAGCGGGTCGTCGTAGAGCAGCTGCCACAGCTCGCACACCTCGGCCGTCGACGGCTGCCGGGTGCCGGAGGTCAGCCAGCCGCCGAGGTCGAGGTCGATCTCGTCGGGCAGGTCGTCCTGCAAGGACAATCGGTGCTGCTCGGCGTGCTGCTCGAGCGCCGCGCGGCTGGCGAAGACCGGCACGTGCCGGCCGTCGCGCAGCAGCACGTCGGTCTCGGCCTCGTCGTCGACCACCCAGCCGACGTGCCAGCGGGTCTGGCCGTCGACGAGCAGCACCTCGTACAGATCAGGCACGGCGCAGCCTCTTTCCGACTCGGGACAGTGGGGACGGTCGGCGGTCGGCCAGCGCGACGCCGGCGGCCGACCGCCCGCTGGCACCGAACACGCCGCCACCGGGATGGGTCGACGCGCCGCACAGGTAGAGCCCGTCCACGCCGGGCATCCGGTAGCCGGCCAGCTCGGGCATCGGCCGCCACATGAACATCTGGTCCAGGCCCATCTCGACGTGCATGACCTGGCCGTTGCGCAGACCGAGCTCGCGCTCGAGGTCCAGCGGAGTCTGTACGTGCATGTGCTCGACGCTGCCGGCGAAGCCGGGCGCCACCCGGTCCACGGCCTCGACCAGCTTGCTGCCCTCGCGTTCGCGGATCGCGTCCCAGGTCTCGCCGTTGGAGAGGGCGTACGGGTGCCACTGGCCCCACACGGTCACGTTGTGCTTGCCGGCCGGGGCGATCGTGTCGTCGAACGCGCTGAACGTCATGGCCAGCGCGGCCGGGTGCTCCGGCGGCAGGCCGGCGTTGTACTCGCCGTGCGCCTTGCGCAGGAACTGCCGGCTCGGCGCGATCAGCTGCATCGCACGGTGCGTCTGGTCGGTGCCGGCGGCGTACTGCGGCAGGGCGGAGGTCGCCAGCCGCACCACCATCCCGATCCCGTTGCCGGTGCGGATGCTCCTGCGCGCCCGGGCGGCGAGCGCCGCCGGAAGGCCGTCGCCGAGCAGGTCGACCGTGGCGAGGATGTGGCAGCCCGCCACGACGAGGGTCGCGGCCAGGTGTTCGCCCGACTCGGTCAGCACGCCGGTCACCTGCCCCCCGCCGGAGGTGATCGCCGCCGCACCGTCGCCCAGCCGGACCCGTCCGCCGTAGGACTCCAGCCGGGTCTGCAGCGCCTCCGACAGCATCCCGCTGCCGCCCCTGGGGTGCCCCGGCGGCAGCAGGTGCATCACGGTGTTCCAGCCGACCAGGTCCGCGGTGGCCACCTCGTGCGTCGGCGGACCCGACTGCGCCCCCATCCAGGCCAGCGCGGTCTTGAGCCGCTCGTCGCTGAAGTGCTCGTCGAGCAGCGAGTCCGCGCTGGTGAGGAACTGCCGGGACAGCTCGCTGCCGCCCAGAGCGGTGGACCTGCCGACGCCCCACAGGGTGCGGCCGAGGTGGGCCGTCGTCGGCGCGCCCTGGAAGGCCTGGAAGACCCGGAGGTTGCGGGCCGACCAGTCCAGCACGAAGGCGCGGTAGGCGTCGGCGTCGCGCGGGCCGCAGACGCTCTCGATCGACGCACAGGTGCGGTCCAGGTCGACGAAGAAGTGGAGGCCCTCGGCCGTCCCGTCCGACACGAACGGCGCGAACCCCCACGGGTCGAGGTCCTGGTACTCGAGGCCGGCACCCACCAGGTCCAGGTCCTCCACGATCCCGGTGTGCCGGATCATGATGTGCGCGCTCGAGCCGCGGTCCATCCGGTAGCCGGGGAAGCGCTCGACGGTGCTCACGGCGCCGCCGACGACGGTGTCCCGCTCGACCACCTCGACGTCCAGACCGGCCCGGGCCAGGTAGCAGGCGGCGACCAGGCCGTTGTGCCCGGCGCCGACGACGACCGCCCGCCTGCTCACCGCTGCGACAGTAGGGGCAGCCCCAGGACCGCGAACAGGCGCGGGTCGCCCGGGAAGCGCAGCCCCGTCGTCAGGTCGACCCAGCCGCCGGCCCGGTAGAACCGGCGCGCCCGGGTCTCGCCGTCCGGCGTGGTCAGGACGGCGGTGCGGGCCGGGACCTCCTGCAGCAGGGTGTCGAGCAGGCCGCGGCCCAGCCCGGTGCCCTGCAGACCGGGGCGTACGTGCAACTCGCAGACCTCGAAGGCCCCCTCGAGCCACTCGCGCGACTGCGCCGCGGTGAGCGCGGCGTGCACCTGGTCGTGCCACCACTGCCCGGCGGCGCCGCGGTAGCCGTAGGCCACCCCGACCATCCGGTCGCCCTCGACCGCCACGACCACCCGCAGACCGTCGCGGTCCAGGTGGCTCGCCACGATCGACCGCCGGGAACGGGCCTCCTCCGGGGTGACCTGCATGGCCTCGGCGTAGACGTCGAGCACCTCGTCCGTACGCGCGCGGAACTGCGCCACCGGCAGCGCCAGCAGGCGCACGCTCCTGTCAGCGGTCCTCATGTCAGCGGGTCGCGGCCGTCGAGCGTGCCGCGGCCGCCGACCACGGCGAAGCGGGCGAACAGCTCCTCGGCGTACCACCGCTCAGGGTCGGTGCGGGCGACGACGGCGGCGTGCGCCGCCCCCTGGGCGAAGTCGCGCAGTGCCTGCGCCGACTCCCACAGGCTGAAGGTCCCCTGCAGGCCGACCGGCGCCTCGCCGATGCCGACCGCCGCGCGCAGCCCGGGCCGGTGGCGCAGGTCGGCGGACACCGGCGGCACGGCCCGCCAGAAGCCGGCCGCGGCGGCTGGGCGCAGCCGGGCGCGGGTCAACGCCGCGACCGGCCCGGTGACCCGTACCGGCACCGGGTCGCCGAACGGCGCGCGTCCGCTCCAGCGGCCGCGGGCGGCGACCGGCCGCAGGTCGACGCGCAAGGACTCGACCGCGTCGTGCTCCCACGACCGCACGACCGGGGACTGCTCGAAGCCGGCGGCGGCGCACTCGTCGGCCCACGTCACGAGCAGCCCCCAGCGCAGCGGGTCGGCATCGCGAAGGGTGAAGGTGCGGCCGTCGCCGGTGCCGAGCAGCTTGGCGAAGAGCACGCCGGGAGTACGCCGCACCCGGCCGCGGTCGCGCCCCATCCGCAGCAGCGCGCGAGGCACGCCGCGCGGCGGCACCCGCCACAGGTGCAGCGTGACGAGCGCGGGGACCGGCTCGCTCACCCGGCCACCCGCGGCGAGGACCTCGGCAGCGGGTGCACGCCGGGAAGCGTGCCATGCCTCGGGGTGTCGGGGCCTCGGGGTGTCGGGGCCTCGGGGTGTCGGGGCCTCAGGGTGTCGGGCTCTGCTCCGCCTTGTCGGCGTCGTCGCCCGGCACCTCGTCGATCTGGTTGTCGGTGTTGCTGTCGCCGGTCTGGTCGCTGCTGCACGCACCGGTGAACAGCAGGCCGAGCGCGAGCAGGAGGGCGGAGAGGGTACGCGTCATGCCTCAGGCTGTTCCCGCCGGAAGAGCGGGCTGCACCCCTGTGTTGGCACCGGTGTGGACAATGTTGTCGTGGAGCTGCAGTCGGTTGCCGAGCAGGCGGGCCGTGACCTCGAGGGGGCGCCCGCGCAGGAGGTCCTCCGCTGGGCCGTCGACACCTTCGGTGACCGCTTCGTCATCGCCTCCTCCATGGGCGACGGGCTGCTCGCGCACCTGGCCTCGTCGGTGGCCTCCGGCGTCGACGTGCTCTTCCTCGACACCGGCTACCACTTCGCCGAGACGATCGGCACCCGCGACGCGGTCGCGCAGGTCTACGACGTCAACGTCCGCACCGTCCTGCCGCTGCTGAGCGTCGCGCAGCAGGACGCGCAGCACGGCAGCAAGCTGTACGAGCGCGACCCCGACGCCTGCTGTGCGCTGCGCAAGGTGGAGCCGCTGGCCCGTGGCCTGGAGCCGTACACCGCCTGGGCTTCCGGCGTCCGCCGCGACGAGGCCACCACCCGCCGCGAGATCGGCGTGGTCGAGTGGGACGCCAAACGGGAGATGGTGAAGGTCAACCCGATCGCGGCGTGGACGCAGGCTGACGTCGACGCCTACGTCGAGGCCAACGGCGTGCTGGTCAACCCGCTTGCCTACGACGGTTACCCGTCCATCGGCTGCGCGCCGTGCACCCGCCGCGTCGCGCCGGGGGAGGACCCCCGCAGCGGCCGCTGGGCCGGCACCGCCAAGACCGAGTGCGGCCTGCACGTCTGATCCCACGCCTGCTCCGCCTTGCGTCCTGCTGCCTGCGCGGCGCCCTGCTCCGCTGAGCATGACGCAAGGGTTCAGGCTCGGGCTGAGCAGGACGCAGGAGAGCTAACCCGGGCCGGTCAGGCCCTTGTAGCGGACCGCGAACACCCGCAGGCAGGACGCGCAGCGCCAGTCCGTACGGCCGGAGTCGGGGTCGTCGCCGAACGGCCGGATGTCCTCCTCGCCGCAGTACGGGCAGTACATCGGCGCGGCCCGCTCGCCTCCGGGCGAGGTCATGTCAGCCGCGTCGTCATGTCCGCACCGTCATTTCAGCAGCGCCTCGTCGGCCCGGCGGGCCCAGGTGGCGAAGCGCTCGCCGTCGAGCCGGTGGTCGAGGTAGCTGCGCAGCAGTCGCTCGACGTAGTCGACCGCGCCGTCACCGGTGACCTTGAGACCGCGGGACTTGCGGCCGAAGCCGGCGTCCTCGCCGAGCCGCCCGCCGAGGTGGACCTGGAAGCCCTCCTCGCCGTCGACGATCGAGCCCTTCAGGCCGATGTCGCCGGTCTGGAACCGCGCGCAGGAATTCGGGCAGCCGTTGACGTTGATGGTCAGCGGCTCGTCGAAGTCGGGCAGCCGCTGCTCCAGCTCGGTGTAGATGTCGACCGCCCGCACCTTGGTCTCGACGATGGCCAGCTTGCAGAACTCGAGGCCGGTGCAGGCCATCGTGCCGCGGCGGAACACGGAGGGGCGCACCCGCAGGTCCTCGGCCTCCAGCGCGTCGACCAGCGTCTCGACGGCCTCCGGGCGGACGTCGAGGACGACCAGCCCCTGCTGCGCGGTGGTGCTGATCCGGGCGCCGCCGTGCTGCTCGGCGAGCTCCGCGACGCGCTGCAGCTGGAGACCGCTGGTGCGGCCCGCGCGCGGCACGGTCCCGACGTAGGGCAGCCCGTTGGTCTGCGCGTGCACCCCGACGTGGTCGCGGTCCGGGGTGGGCGGTGCGGCCGGCGCCGGTCCGTCCGGCAGGGGGGCGGTCAGGTACTCCTTCTCCAGCACCTCGCGGAAACGCTCCGGACCCCAGTCGGCCATCAGGAACTTCAGCCGGGCGTGCATGCGCGAGCGGCGGTAGCCGTAGTCGCGGAAGACGGAGGTGACGCCGGCCCACACCTCCTCGACCCGGTCCGGCTCGACGAAGGTGCCCAACCGGAGCCCGAGCTTGGGGTTGGTCGACAGCCCGCCGCCGACCCACAGGTCGTAGCCGGGACCGAGCTCGGGGTGCTGCACGCCGACGAAGGCGACGTCGTTGATCTCGTGGTTGGTGCAGTGTGTCGCGCAGCCGCTGATCGAGGTCTTGAACTTGCGCGGCAGGTTGCTGAACGCCGGATCGCCCACGAACCGCGCCGCGACCGCCTGCAGCACACCGCTGGCATCGATCACCTCGTCGGCGGCCACCCCCGCGAGCGGGCAGCCGAGGATGACGCGGGGCGTGTCGCCGCAGGCCTCCGTGGTGCCGAGGCCGACGGCCTCCAGGCGCTCCCAGATGACCGGCACGTCCTCGATCCGGATCCAGTGCAGCTGCACGTTCTGCCGGTCGGTGATGTCGGCGACGTCCCGGCCGTACTCCGTCGAGATCCGCCCGATCTCGCGCAGCTGCTCGCTGGTGAGCTGCCCCCCGTCGATGCGCACCCGCAGCATGAAGAAGGGAGCCTCCAGCTCCTCCGGCTCCAGCACGGCCGTCTTGCCGCCCGGGATGCCGTCGGCCCGCTGGGTGTAGAGGCCGTACCAGCGCAGCCGGCCGCGCAGGTCGGCGCCGTCGATCGAGTCGAAACCGCCCTTGGCGTAGCTGTCCAGCACCCGCTGTTTGACCGTCAGCGGGTTGCTGTCCTTCTTGGACTGCTCGTTGGCGTTGAGCGGCTCGCGGTAGCCGAGCGCCCACTGGCCCTGACCGCGCTTGGCAGGCATGAGGAACTCCTGGGGGTCTTCGTACGGGGATGCGCCGGCGCGCTGGGGAGGCGGGACTAGGCCCGGGAACAGATGGCGCTGCTGGTGCGCTGCAGATCCACATGCAGCCGCGACGTCAGGAGGGCACCCATGTCTTCCAGGGTGACACAGCCGCCCGCGGCGGCGTGTGCGACCCTGGAGCCATGACCGGCTCGTTCCTCGTCGCGCGGCTGCATGTCGATCTGCAGCGCGTCTCGAGCGCGGTGTGTTCCCCGCCCCACTCGGGCGAGTAGACCCCGCGCCACCGCGCGCCTCTTCCGCCCGACCGGGACGTCCCGCGTCGGGCGTCCTGCTGTCCGGATGTGCACCGTCCCTGCCAGGAGGAACCGCCAGATGACCGCCCTCGACGAGCGGGCCCGTACGGCGACCGGCGCCACCGTGTGGTTGACCGGCCTGCCGAGCGCCGGCAAGACCACGCTGGCCAGCGCACTGGCTGCCCGGCTGCGGGACGCCGGCGTCGACCGCGTCGAGCTGCTCGACGGTGACGAGGTGCGCGAGTTCCTCTCCAAGGGACTGGGTTTCAGCCGGGAGGACCGCGACACCAACGTGCTGCGCATCGGCTGGGTGGCCGCCACGCTCGCCAAGCACGGGGTGCTGGTGCTGGCCAGCGTCATCAGTCCGTTCGCCCAGACCCGGGACGCCGTCCGCGGTCTGCACGACGGCAAGGGCGCGGGCTTCCTCGAGGTGCACGTTGCCACGCCCGTCGAGGTCTGCAGCGAACGCGACGTCAAGGGCCTGTACGCCAGGCAGCGCGCGGGCGAGCTGTCCGGCCTGACCGGGGTCGACGCGCCGTACGAAGTTCCGACCGCACCCGCTGCCCGCATCCCCACGCACGAGCAGACGCTCGAGCAGTCGGTGGACCAGCTCGTGGCGCTGTTGAAGGCGAAGGGGTTGGCATGACGACGGTGGC
The DNA here is from genome assembly GCA_040902655.1 of Mycobacteriales bacterium. NCBI lineage: Bacteria > Bacillati > Actinomycetota > Actinomycetes > Mycobacteriales > Mycobacteriales bacterium. The sequence continues at coordinate 39,672 of JBBDWV010000057.1, read as the reverse complement.
GACCGGATTGTCGCAGCTCGACCTGCTCGAGGCGGAGAGCATCCACGTGATGCGCGAGGTCGCGGCGGAGTTCGAGCGGCCGGCGCTGCTGTTCAGTGGGGGCAAGGACTCGATCGTGATGCTGCACCTGGCCAGCAAGGCGTTCTGGCCGGCCCGCATCCCGTTCCCGCTGGTGCACGTGGACACCGGCCACAACTTCGACGAGGTGCTCGCCTTCCGCGACCGGCGGGTCGCCGAGCTCGGCGCCCGGCTGGTCGTCGCCCGGGTGCAGGACGACATCGACGCCGGCCGGGTCCGCGAGGTGCCGGGCGGGCTGCGCAACCCGCTGCAGACGACGACCCTGCTGCGCGCCATCGAGGAGGGTCGGTACGACGCCGTCTTCGGGGGCGCGCGCCGCGACGAGGAGAAGGCCCGGGCCAAGGAGCGTTTCTTCTCCTTCCGCGACGCCTTCGGCCAGTGGGACCCCAAGAACCAGCGCCCCGAGCTGTGGAACCTCTACAACGGCCGGCACGCGCGCGGGGAGCACATCCGGGTCTTCCCGTTGTCGAACTGGACCGAGCTCGACGTCTGGCGCTACATCGCCCGCGAGGGCATCGAGGTGCCGGCGATCTACTTCGCGCACGAGCGCGAGGTGTTCGAGCGCGACGGGATGCTGCTGGGCGTCACGCCGCACTCGCTGCCGCGCGAGGGCGAGACCGTGAGCACCCGGGTGGTGCGCTACCGCACCGTGGGCGACGCCTCCTGCACCGGTGCGGTGTCCTCCCCGGCCCGCACGCCGGCGGAGGTCGTCGAGGAGGTGGCCGTCACCCGGCTCACCGAGCGCGGCGCCACCCGGGCGGACGACCGCGCGTCGGAGGCCGCCATGGAGGACCGCAAGAAGGAGGGCTACTTCTAGTGGTGGATCTCCTGCGCTTCGCCACCGCCGGCTCGGTGGACGACGGCAAGTCGACGCTGATCGGCCGGCTGCTCTACGACAGCAAGTCGGTCTTCCAGGACCAGCTGGAGTCGGTCGAGCGCACCAGCGCCGACCGCGGCGACGACTACACCAACCTCGCGCTGCTCACCGACGGCCTGCGTGCCGAGCGTGAGCAGGGCATCACGATCGACGTCGCCTACCGCTACTTCTCCACGCCGGTGCGGTCCTTCATCGTGGCCGACACCCCCGGCCACGTGCAGTACACCCGGAACATGGTCACCGGCGCCTCCACCGCCGACCTCGCGTTGGTGCTCGTCGACGCACGCAAGGGCGTGATCGAGCAGACCCGGCGGCACGCCGCGCTGTCCGGCCTGCTGCGGGTGCCGCACGTCGTCCTCGCGGTCAACAAGATGGACCTCGTCGGTTTCGACCAGTCGGTCTTCGACGCCATCGTCAAGGACTTCGCCGACCTGGCCGACGAGGTCGGGCTCACCGACGTCACCGCCATCCCGATGGCCGCGCTGCCCGGCGACAACGTCGTGCACCGCAGCGCGGCGATGCCCTGGTACGACGGCCCGGCGCTGCTGGAGCACCTCGAGCAGGTGCATGTCGAGCGGGACCACGGCGAGACCCGCCCGGCCCGTTTCCCGGTGCAGTACGTGATCCGCCCGATGTCGACCGAACGGCCCGACTACCGCGGCTACGCCGGCACCGTCGCCAGCGGCACGCTGCGGGTCGGCGACCACGTCCTGGTCCTGCCGTCCGGCCGCCGCACCACCGTCGCCGGGATCGACACGGCCGACGGCGAGTTGCAGCAGGCGGTCGCGAGGCAGGCCGTGACGGTGCGGCTGGCGCACGAGCTGGACGTCAGCCGCGGCGACCTGCTGGCGGCGGCCGACGCACCGCCGCAGACCCTCTCGGTGCTCGAGGCGACGGTCTGCTGGATGGCCGACACCCCGCTGCGTCCGGGCGCCCCGGTCCTGGTCAAGCACACGACGCGCACCGTCAAGGCCAGCGTCAGCGCGCTACACGACCGGCTCGACGTCACCACCCTCGCGCGCGGCCCGGTCGACGAGCTCGGCCTGAACGACATCGGCCGGGTGTCGCTGCGGACCGCCTCGCCGCTGGCCGTCGACCCGTACGCCGAGGACCGCACCACCGGGGCGTTCCTCATCGTCGACGCCGTGACGGGCACCACCCTCGGCGCCGGAATGATCGACTGATGGCCGTGCGGCAGCGCGCCGGCCGGCGCGGGAAGGTCGTCCACATGCACCCTTCGGGAGCGGCGCTGCACGTCGATGACGTCTCACGGTCGTACGCGGGCAGGCGCGGCTCGACGCTGGCGCTCGACCGCTTCAGCCTCGACGTCGCCGACGGCGAGCTGGTCAGCGTCGTCGGGCCTTCCGGCTGCGGCAAGTCGACGCTGCTGGACCTGCTCGCCGGGCACCAGCTGCCCGACGCCGGGCACGTCTACGCGCACGGCGCGGAGGTCACCGGTCCGAGCAGCCGCCGGATGGTGATCTTCCAGGAGCACGCGCTGTTCCCCTGGATGACCGCGCGCGGCAACGTCGAGTTCGGCCTGCAGCTGGCCGGGGTGGGCAAGGCCGAGCGGCGGGAGCGCGCCGAGCTGTGGCTGCACCGCGTGCACCTGGAGCAGTTCGCGGACAGCCTCGTGCACGAGCTGTCGGGCGGCATGCGGCAGCGCGTCGCGATCGCCCGCGGCTTCGCGCTCGAGCCCGAGGTGCTGCTCATGGACGAGCCGTTCTCGGCGCTGGACGCGCAGACCCGCGACCTGCTGCACGGCGAGCTGCAGCAGCTCTGGACCGCGACCGGCACGACCATCGTGTTCATCACGCACAACGTGCGCGAGGCGGTGCTGCTCGGGGACCGGGTGGTGTCCATGTCCGCCCACCCCGGCCGGATCCGGCGGATCGTCGAGGTCGACCTCCCACGACCGCGTCACATGGAGGATCCGGGGCTGATCGACATCGCCCGTGAGCTGATGAGCGACCTGCGCGACGAGGTGCCGACCCGACGCGCCGCCGAAGGGGCTTGAGCATGGTCGCACCCTCGCGGCCGGGACCGGGCGCCGTCCTCAGCCACGACGAGCCGGTCGACCTCAGCGCGCCGGCCGGCGGATCGGGCCTGACCGCCCGGGTCCTGCCACCGGTCGGGTTCGCCGCCCTGGTGGCCGGGCTGTGGAGCCTGGCTGCGGCCTCTCGGCCGGACAGTGTGCTGCCCTCGCCGTGGACCGTGCTCGTCGAGACCTGGCGGCTGCTGCTGGACGGCGGCTTCGCGTCGATCATCGGCCGGACGGCGAGCACGATGGCGGTCGGCTTCGGCGTGAGTGCGCTCGTGGGGGTCGCCCTGGGGCTGGGTCTCGCGCGGCGACGGCTCGCCGACCGCGCGGTGTCGCCGTACCTCATCGGGCTGCAGTCGTTGCCGTCGGCGGTGTGGATCCCGGTGGCAGTGATCTTCCTCGGCGCGTCCTCCGACGCGGTCCTGGCGGTGACCATCCTCGGGGCGCTGCCGTCCATCGCGATCGGCACGCGGGACGCCGTGCACAGCATCCCGCCGATCCTGCTCCGGGCAGCCCGGACGCTGGGCGCCGACGGCCGGATCCTGCTGCTGCGCGTGGTGGTGCCGGCCGCGCTGCCCGGCATCGTCAGCGGTCTCGAGCACGGCTGGGCCTTCGCCTTCCGGTCGCTGGTGGCCGGCGAGCTCATCATCGGCGCGTCGGGTGCCGGGCTCGGCTTCTTCGTCGCGACCTCGCGCGACGAGGGGCGGGTGGACCACCTGCTCGCCGCGGTGCTGGTCATCATGCTGTTGGGCGTGGTCGTGGACCGCCTCGGCTTCGCCCGGCTCCAGCGGCGCCTGCGGGAGCAGCGCGGCCTCGGGGCGTGACGGCGAGGACGCTGCCCCCGTGAGCCGCTTCCCCCTGCACCTCGACCTGGCCGGCCGGCGGGTGCTCGTCGTCGGCGGGGGAGCGGTGGCTGCGCGTCGGGTGCGTGCCCTGGCCGGGGCGGACGTGCGGGTCGTCGCGCCCGAGCTGGCGGAGGGTTTTCCCGACGTTCCGGTCCGCCGTCGCGCCTTCGAGCCCGCCGACGTCGACGGGGCCTGGCTGGTGCTGGCCTGCACCGGCCGCGTCGACGACCTGGTCGCCGCCGCCTGCGAACAGCGTCGGGTGTGGTGCGTACGCGCGGACGACGCCGCCACCTCGCCGGCCTGGGTGCCGGCCGTCGCGCGCGTGGACGACGTGGTCGTGTCCGTGAGCGCCGGCGGCGACCCGCGCCGGGCGGCCGCGCTCCGGGACGCGCTCGCCTTGGCGCTGGACACCGGCTCGTTGCCGCTGCGCCGGTCCCGTCCGGGCGCCGGCTCTGTCGCGTTCGTCGGCGCCGGCCCGGGCGACCCCGACCTGCTCACCGTGCGGGCGCGGCGGCTGCTGGCCGGCGCCGACGTCGTGGTCCGGGACCGGCGGGCGCCACACGTCCCGCTGCCCGAGGAGGTCGAGGTCGTCGAGGTCGGCGGGCCGCCGGACGCGCAGCGCGATCTGGGTGCCCTGCTCGTCTCGCGCGCGCAGGACGGCAGGCGGGTCGTGCGGCTCAGGGTCGGGGACGGGCACGGACCGGCCGGTGGTCTGGACGAGGTCGCCGCCTGCGCCGAAGCGGGCGTCGCGGTCGAGGTCGTGCCCGGTGTCGGGGTGCCGGGTGCCGGGGCCGTGCCGGGTGCCGGCGGACCCGGGGCCGCCGGGGGGCCCGGGGCCGCCGGGGGGGCCGCATGACCGTGCTGCTCGGCGTCGCCCACGGCTCGCGGGATCCGGCGTCCCAGGCGGTCGTCGAGGAGCTGCTCGTCCGCGCGGCCGTCCTGCGACCGGGGCTGCGGACCGCCGCCGCCTACATCGACAACGCCTCGCCCTCGATCCGGACGGCGCTGTCGGACCTGGTCGCGGAGGGGGTGCGCGACATCGCGGTCGTGCCGCTGCTGCTCACCCCCGCCTCGCACAGCAAGACCGACGTGGCGGCTTCGGTGCAGGCAGGGCGGCTGGCGCATCCCGCGGTGCGGCTGCGCTACGGCCGGCCGCTGGGCCCGCATCCCGTCCTCGTCGACGTGCTGGTCCGCCGGCTGGCCGAGGCCGGCGCGCGGGACACCGACCCGGTGCTGCTCGTGGCCGGCGGGGCGCTGGACCCCGATGCCAACGCGCAGGTCGCCGCGACCGCCCGGCTGCTCTTCGAGGGGCGCAGCTGGCCGTCGGTGGACATCGCCTTCGCCTCGACCGCCCGCCCGACCGTGCCGGAGGCGCTCGAACGCCTTCGGACGCAGGGTTTCTCCCGTGCCTCGGTGGCCCGTTACTTCCTCGGACCGGGTTACCTGCCGCGGCTGGTCGAGCGGTCGGCGCAGTCGGTGGAGGGGATCGAGGTCGTGGTGTCCGCCCCACTCGGGGTCAGCGACGGGCTGACGTCGCTGCTGGTCGGCCGCTACGACGAGGTACTCACCGGCGATCTGCGGATGAACTGCGACGTCTGCCTCTACCGCGTCCCGCTGCCGGGGCGCGAGGCAGCGGTCGGTGCGGTCCAGCAGCCGCACAGCCACCCGGACGACCTCGCCTGAGGGTGCGGGCCGGTTCCTCGACCCCGGGTCGAGTTGACGGTCCTGTCGGAGGCGGTGTCTACTGTCCATGTTGTTCGAACGTCCGTTCGAGCGATCATGACGGCGGGTCTGCGGACCCGCCGCGGGCGGACTCCCGCTCGGCGGCGCAGAGACTCGACCCTCCGCACCGTCGGGCGGGACCGTCGGCCCGGGCCGAGCGTGGGGAAGCGCTTGGTCCGGGCCGGCTCGCCCGGTGCCGACTTCCCCCGGCGCCCGCGGACAGCGCCCGCTGCCCGCACGTCCTGGGAGGAGGAGCCGTGTCCCGCCTGCACGCCGACGTCGTCGAGGTCTCGCGCCGGGACGAGGAGCCGGTGCAGTTCCTGTGGCGCGGCCGGCTCTACGTCGTGCGCGAGGTGCTGGCCCGCTGGACCGAGTCCGGCGGCTGGTGGCGCAGCGCCGCCGTCCGGGGGCTGTCCGACGGGCACATCCCGGCGTCCGTCTCGATCGAGGACGGCGAGCAGGACTGGTTCCGGGTCGAGGCCGGCGCGGGTCGCGCAGCCGGCACCGGTGTCTACGACCTGTGCTTCGACTGGTCCACGGGCAGCTGGTCGCTCGCCCGGGTCCTGGACTGAGAGGACGCTTCGATGACTGCTCCTGCTGCGGGTCTGCCCGCCGGCACCCTGCTCGCGCTGTCCCGCCGAGGCCTGCTCGAGGCCTGCACCGCCGCCACCCCCGGCGAGCGCTATGCCGCCGCGCACCTGGCCGCGCTGCGCGCCGCCGCCGCGGTGCTGGCCTGCCGTGCCCGCCCGGCAGCCGGCCGGCGCGCCCGGCCGACCAGCGCCTGGGTGCTGCTCGCCGACGTCGCCCCCGAGCTGGCCGAGTGGGCTGCCTTCTTCGCCGCGGGCGCAGCCAAGCGGGCGGCCGCCGAAGCCGGGCTGCCCTCGGCGGCCACCGGTCGGGAGGCGGACGACCTGGTGCGCGATGCCGAGTTCTTCCTCGGCGTGGTCGAGGCGTCCCTCGGGTTGTCCGGCCAGCTGCTGCTCCGGTCCGGCTGACCGTGCCCGACCCGTTCGTCCATCTGCACGTCGCCTCCGGCTACTCGCTGCGGCACGGCGCCTCGCACCCGCGGGTGCTCGTCGACCGGGCCGCCGAGCACGGCATGGACACCCTCGCCCTGACCGACCGCGACGGGGCGTACGGCGCGGTGAAGTTCGCCAAGGCGTGCGCAGCGGCGGGCATCCGGCCGGTGTTCGGGGTGGACCTGGCCATGGCTCCGGTGGCGCCGGCTCCCGGGACGCCGCGGTCCGGTCCGCCACGGTCCGGGACGCCGCGACCGGGACGGGCCGCACCGGCCCGTGGCGGTGCCTTCCTGGAGCAGCCCGGGGCGGCGCTGCCGCGGGTGGTGCTGCTCGCCCGCGACGGCCGCGGCTGGGCGGCGCTGTGCCGGCTGATCTCGGCCACCCATCTGGCCGGCGAGCGCGGCGCGCCGGTCAGCACGCTCGACCTGGTCGCCGCGCACGCCGGCGGGGCCGCCCAGGCCGGCTCACTGGCCGTCCTGCTCGGGCCGGCCTCCGAGCTGGGCCGTGCGGTGGCCGCCCGGCGCGACGACGTCGCCCGCGGGCACCTGGCCCGCTGGCGTGAGGTGCTCGGCCGCGACGGCGTCGTCGTCGAGGTGGTCTGCCACCGCGGGCCGGGCGACGTCGGCCGGGCCGCCCGGCTGCTCGGCTTCGCGACCGAGCAGCGCGCCAGCGCGGTGCTCACCAACGTCGTCCGCTATGCCGACCGCAGCGACGCCCCCACCGCCGACGTACTCGACGCTTCCCGCCGGCTGGTCGCGCTCGACCTGCGCCACGTCGACCGCCGCAACGCCGAGGCTGCGCTGCTGTCCGGCAAGGAGATGGCGTTCGTGGCCGAGCAGGTCGCGCGGGCGGCGGGCCTCGGTGACGACGGCCGCGCCCTGCTGGCCCGCACCCGGTCCGAGGCCGACCGGTGCGCGGTCGACCCGCGCCGCGACCTCGGCATCGGCCAGGTGCACTTCCCCGAGCTCGAGACCGGCGACGGGAAACCCGGCGCGATGCTGCGCGCACGGTGCGAGGCCGGCTTCGGCCGGCGCGGGCTGGCCCGCGACTCCGGCACCCTGGCCCGGCTCGAGGACGAGCTCGGGGTCATCCAGGGGCTCGGCTACCCCTCGTACTTCCTCACCGTCGCCGAGGTCGTCGACCTGATCAAGAGCATGGGGGTCCGGGTGGCGGCGCGGGGGAGCGGCGCCGGTTCGCTGGTCACCTACCTGCTCGGCATCAGCGACGTCGACCCGATCCGGTACGGCCTGCTGATGGAGCGCTTCCTGTCGCCGCTGCGCTCGGCGCTGCCCGACATCGACATCGACGTCGAGTCCGCCCGGCGGATGGAGGTCTACGACCAGATCCTCGCCCGGTACGGCGGGGAGCGCTGCACCTGCGTCTCGATGATGGACACCTACCGCGCCCGGCACGGCATCCGCGACGTCGGCGCCGCGCTCGGGCTGCCCTCCGGCGAGGTCGACGCGCTGGCCAAGGCGTTCCCGCACATCAGGGCCAACCAGGTGCGGGCGGCGATGCGCGACCTGCCCGAGCTGCGGGCCAGCGGCCTGGCGGGGGGCGGCTCATCACCTGGTGGAGGGCCAGGCCGCCTCGACCTGCTGCTGCGTCTGGTGGAGCGGCTCGACGGGTTGCCGCGCCACGTCGCGCTGCATCCCTGCGGGGTGCTGCTGTCCGACCGCACGCTGCTGGACCGTACCCCTGTCGAGTCCAGCTGGCTGGGCCTGCCGATGAGCCAGTTCGACAAGGACGACGTCGAGGAGTTGGGGCTGCTCAAGCTCGACGTGCTCGGCATCCGGATGCAGTCGGCGATGCAGCACGCGGTCGGCGAGGTGGCCCGGGTGGACGGCGCTCCGGTCGACCTCGACACCGTGCCGCGCGACGACCCGCGGACCTTCGAGCTCATCCAGTCGACCCGGACTCTCGGCTGCTTCCAGATCGAGTCGCCGGGGCAGCGTGAGCTGGTCGGCAAGTTCGCGCCGGAGACCTTCGAGGACCTCATCGTCGACATCTCGCTGTTCCGGCCGGGGCCGGTCAAGAGCGACATGGTCCGGCCGTTCCTCGAGGCGCGACAGGGGTGGAAGCCGCCGGACTACCTGCACCCTGACCTCGAGCCGGCGCTCGCCCAGACCTGCGGTGTCGTCGTCTTCCACGAACAGGTCCTGCAGATCGTCAGCACGATGACCGGCTGCCCGCTGGCCGAGGCCGACGAGGTCCGCCGCGCGCTCGGTACCCCGGAGGGCCAGGTCGAGGTGCACGCCTGGTTTCTCCCGACCGCGCTGGCCGCCGGCTACGGGCTCGGTGTCGTCGAGCGGGTGTGGGAGGTGCTGAGGGCCTTCGGATCGTTCGGCTTCTGCAAGGCGCACGCCGCGGCGTTCGCGCTGCCGACCTACCAGTCGGCCTGGCTCAAGGCGCACCACCCGGCCGCGTTCCTGGCCGGCGTGCTCACTCACGACCCTGGCATGTACCCCAAGCGGCTGATCCTCGACGACGCCCGGCAGTTCGGCATCGCGATCCTCGGGCTCGACGTCAACACCTCCGACGCGGAGTACCGCGTGGAGCGGGTCGGCCTGCTGGACGAGCCGCCGCCGGCGGTGCTCGATCAGGCCGGCGCCCCGGCGGCCGCCCCGCCGCTCGTTGCCCCGGCGGCCGCCCCGCCGCCCGTTGCCCTGGATGATCCACGCGAGCTTCGAGGTGGATCGGGACCCTCGATCCACCTGAAAGTCCCCGTGGATCACTGCGATCTGCGCGGGACTGGCGAGGCAGCGGTCGAGGGGCCGGGTGTGCTGGGCGGCGTCAGCGGGCCGCGCAGCGCGCCGTCCGACCCGCGGGTGCCGGACGGGCGCGGCTACGGCATCCGGATCGGGCTGGCCGACGTCAAGGGCATCTCGGATGCGGAGGTGGTGCGGGTCGTGGCCGGCCGGCCCTACGCGAGCCTGTCGGACTTCTGGCACCGCGCCCAGGTCTCCCGCCCGGTCGCCGAGCGACTGGTCGTGGCCGGAGCGTTCGACTCCGTCTACGGCCTCGGCTCGACCGTCCCGGTCCGCCGGCGCGGCCAGATCACCCGCCGCGACCTGCTGCTCCAGGTGGCCGAGCTCGACCGCTGGAGCCGCTCAAACGCTGCTGCGGGGCGCGAGGCCGACCCACGGCGTCCTTCTCGTACACCCTCCTCGTCCGTGGTCGAGCTTGCCGACGTCCGCGAGCGGCGGGTCCGGCAGTCACAGGCGCCGGCAGCGCCGGAGCCGGTCGACGTGCAGCTCGCGTTGGATCTCGGCGACACCCCCGGACAGGTTGTCTCCCACGGACTGCCGGAGATGACGGGTGCCGAGCGGGTGCGGGCCGAGCTCGACGTGCTCGGCCTGGACGTCAGCTCCCATGTGATGGACGCCTACGCGCCCTTCCTCCACGAGCTCGGCACGATCCGGGCGCGTGACCTGCTCGGCTGCCGCTCGAGGCAGGAGGTTCTCGTCGCCGGAGTGAAGGTCGCGACGCAGACGCCGCCGATCCGCTCCGGTCGACGGGTGATCTTCGTGACGCTGGACGACTCCACCGGCCCGCTCGACGCGACCTTCTTCGAGGACGCGCAGGTCGGCTACGCCTCGATCGTCTTCCATTCCTGGTTGCTCGTGATCCAGGGGCTGGTCCGGCGCACCGGCCCGCGCGGCGTCTCGATGCAGGCGGTCGGGTGCTGGGAGCTGCCCGCGCTGTACGCCGCGTGGCAGGCCGGCGGGCTGGACGCGGTCCGGGAGCTGATGGCGACACCGGCGCTGATCACCGAGGCGGCCGTCCAGGGTGCGGCGGCCAGCCGCTCCACCCGGCCGGTGATGATCAGCCCGCCGGCCGTCACGAGCGACACCGGGCCCTCGCGCGGCCAGCCGACCGCGCCGCGCAGGCTGTGGCACGCCAGCCCTGGGAGTTCGGGCCGATGAGGCACATGCGCCCCAGGCGTCCCATGCTGCCGATCAGCCCCACCGGCCTCCCAGGTCACCATTCGGACACAGATCCGCACGCAGCACTCCAGCACCCGCCGGGTCGGGCCGAAGCAGGACAGGCGGCCCGCATGCCGCCGTACGACCTTGCGCCAGGCGTGAGGTTCCCGACTCCTGCCGCGAGGTCCCTGCGCTGTGCCTTCCTGCTCCCGTGTCCTGTCCCGCCGGTCTCCTGCCGTCGCCACCCGCCGGTCTCCTGCCGTCGTCGCGCGCGTCCTGACCAGCGCCCTGCTCGGCGTGCTGGTCGTGCTCCTGCCTGTCTCCCCGGCCGCGGCGGCGCCCGCCACCGTCAGTCCCGACAGCGCGATCGAGGGCTTCTCGCCGTACCAGGGCCAGACCGCCTGCGAGCCGGTCGTCCGGCCGGGGGTCGTGGCCTTTCGCGACCTGGTGCTGGCGGCCTATCCCGGCACCGGCGACTCGGGCATGACCCGCGCCTGCACGTCCGGCGGCACCAGCGAGCACAAGGAGGGGCGCGCCTGGGACTGGCGGGCCAACACCGCCGATCCGACCCAGGTCGCCCAGGTGGCCGACCTGATGGACTGGCTGCTGGCTCCCGACGAGCACGGCAACTCCGCCGCCATGGCCCGCCGGCTGGGCGTGATGTACGTCATCTGGGACTCCCGGATCTGGAAGAGCTACCAGGCCGACAGGGGCTGGCAGTCCTACACCGGCGCCAATCCGCACACCGACCACGTCCACCTCAGCTTCTCCTGGGCCGGTGCCCTGAAGGAGACGTCCTACTGGACCGGCCGGGTGTCACCGGTGCTGACCCGACCGGTCCCGCCCCCGGAGACCACGACCTCCGACAGCGCGACCGTCACCATCGACACGCCGGCACTGGTGGCCGACCGGCGCGTCCAGGTCGAGCGGCGGCGCACCCTGGTACGAAACCTCCCCGGCCCCTGGCGTCGTCACTAGGCTCTGCTGCGAGCGCGTCGTTCCGGACGGCGCCGGGAAGGGGGCCGTGGTGCGATCCGAGCCGCTCACCGGCCCCGCCGGCTCCGCCCGCACCGCGGTGGTGTGGGAGGTCCTGTCCGCCGTGCTCGCCGAGGCCGATCCCTCCGGCGCCGGGCTGCACGTCGTCGACGCCGGCGGCGGTACGGGCGGGTTCGCCGTCCCGCTGGCCGCAGCCGGTCACCGGGTCACCGTCGTCGACCCGAGCCCGGACTCGCTCGCCGCGCTCCAGCGGCGGGTCGCCGAGCACGGCCTGGGCGACCGGGTGGCCGCTGTCCAGGGCGACCTCACCGAGCTGCCCGGCCTGGTCGAGCCCGGCAGCGTCGACCTGCTGCTGTGCCACAGCGTGCTCGAGCTGGTCGACGACCCGGCCGAGGCGCTGGCCGGCGCCGTGCGGCTGCTGCGCCCCGGCGGCCGGCTCAGCCTGCTGGCCGCCAACCGTGCCGCCGCCGTCTTCGCCCGCGCCCTGGCCGGTCATCCGGAGGAGGCGGCCCGGGCCCTCACCGATCCGGCCGGCCGGTGGGGCCCGGCCGACGGCACCCGCCGCCGCTTCACCGGGGAGGCGCTGGCCGCGCTGGTCACCGGCGCGGGCCTGGTCGTCGAGCAGCTGCACGGGGTGCGGGTCGTCAGCGACCTGGTCCCGAGCGCCGTACTCGACACCGAGCCCGGGGCGGCCGCCGCGCTGCTCGCCCTCGAGCGGGCGCTGTCGGACCGGGCGCCGTTCCGCGACCTGGCCACCTCGCTGCACCTGCTCGCCGTCCTGCGCTGACCTCGCGATGACCACATCCGGGGCGGGATCATGAGCTGCGGGGCCGGATCATGAGCCGCGGGTCCGTGCCGCCGCTCGGACCGCCGACCGGTCCGCCCGGCGACGATGCCGGCTGCACCGTGCTGCACGTCGACATGGACGCCTTCTACGCCAGCGTCTCGCTGCTGGCCCGCCCCGACCTGCGCGGGCAGCCGGTGATCGTCGGCGGCGGCGGTACCCGTGGTGTGGTGCTGTCGGCGACCTACGAAGCGCGCCGGCACGGCGTGCACAGCGCGATGCCGATGATGCGGGCCCGTCGGATGTGCCCGCAGGCCGTCGTGCTGGCGCCGGACCACGACGCCTACGCCCGCGCCTCGCACGGGGTGATGGAGGTCTTCCGGGCGGTGACGCCACTGGTCGAGCCGATCTCGCTCGACGAGGCGTTCCTCGACGTGCGCGGCGCCGCCCGCCGGCTCGGTACCCCCCGCCAGATCGGCGAGGGGATCCGGGCGACCGTCGAGGACGAGCAGGGCATCACCTGCTCCGTCGGCGTCGCGACCACCAAGTTCGTCGCCAAGCTGGCCTCCGCCCGCTGCAAGCCCGACGGGCTGCTGGTCGTACCGACCGACGACGTCGTCGCCTTCCTGCACCCGCTGCCGGTCAGCGCCCTGTGGGGCGTCGGCGGCAAGACCGAGGAGGTGCTGCGCCGCCTGGGCCTGCACACCGTCGGAGATCTGGCCGCCACCCCCACCACCACCCTGACCCGCGCGCTCGGCCCCGCGGCCGGACGGCAGCTCGCCGCGCTCGCCTGGGGCCGCGACGAGCGGGCGGTCGTGCCGCACGAGCCGGACAGGAGCCTCGGCGCCGAGAACACCTTCGCCACCGACGTCGACGATCCGGCCGTGATCACCCGCGAGCTGCTCCGACTGTCCGAGCACACCGCTGCGCGACTGCGTGCCTCGGACACGGTCGGTCGTACCGTCTCGATCAAGGTGCGCTTCGCCGACTTCACCACCATCACCCGGGCCAGGACACTGCCCGAGCCGACGGACGTCGGCCGGGTGGTGTACGACACGGCGTCGGCGTTGTACGACGCGCTCGGGCTGCAGCGGGCCCGGATCCGGCTGGTCGGGGTCCGGGTGGAGGGTCTCGGCGCCGCCGGCGGTACGCCGCACCAACTGGCCCTGGGCGAGCGGGAGCACGGCTGGCGCGACGCCGAACGCGCGGTGGACCAGGCGGCCCGCCGGTTCGGGGCCGGAGCGGTGCGCCCGGCAACACTGGTCGACCCCGCGGGGATGGTCGGCAGGCCTCCGGAAAGGGCACAGCATGAACGTGCGGCGACACCCTGCGACTCCTCGCGGAGCAACTGATGAACGATGACCTCCAGTTCCGCCTTTCCCGAAGCGCCTCGTCCTCGTATCCTCAAACGTGTGGCCCGGCTGTCAGGGGCGGGCCACAGTTCATGACCTCGACGTCCTCCGGGAGGGAGCGCCGTGCCGCTCTCTGATCACGAGCAGCGCCTGCTCGACCAGATCGAGCGCGCCCTCTACCAGGAGGACCCGAAGTTCGCCTCCACGGTGCGCGCGACCGACCTGCGTACCCACATGCGCCGGCGGCTGCGCCGGGCCGCCTTCGTGCTGGTCCTCGGCTTCGCACTGCTGCTGACCGGGCTGATCGGCTTCGGCGGCCAGGCGCTCGGCACCGTCATCGGCGTGGCCGGCTTCGTGGTCATGGTCGGCGCCCTGCTCCTGGCGATGACCGCGTGGAAGCGGTTGCAGCCCGGCGGTGCCGACCTGCACGTGGTGGACCCCCCCGAGCGCTCCGGCCGCTCCCGCGGTAACGGCCGCGGCAAGCCGCCCAAGCCGGGGGGCAGTGACGGCGGAATGAAGCAGCGCCTCGAGGAGCGGTGGAAGCGCCGCTGGGAAGACCGCGGCGGCGACCGCTGAGCCCCGGCGTTACCAGCGCCCCTGCGTGCCGGTCGGTTCGATCAGCCGCTGCCGGCTCCTGATCATCCGGGTACTGCGTCCCTCAGGCCGGGCCGCGCCGGCGCGGATGCCGGAGCCGCCCGGCGACAGCGCCGACCGCGGCATCCAGACCGTCCAGCACGTCGGCTGTGCCGGTACCGAGCCGGCCGCTCACCCGGCGCAGCGTCGACGGTGGCGCGAGGCGGGCGATCCAGCGCTGCGCGCGCGACGCATCCGCCAGCAGCCCGGCGCGCACGGTCCTCGCGTCCGCCAGCAGACTGCCGCCGGCCCCGCTCCCGGCCGCCCCCGGCCGCGCGTAGCGCGCCCGCTCCGCCCCGAGAGCAAGCCGCTCCAGCGCCGCGCGGCCCGGCGCGTCGAGGGATCGGGAATCGGCCAGCTGGTCCGCCGCCGCCCGCGGTGAGTCGGCCGGTCGCCAGCGGTGCCCGACGTCCGCCGCGTCCTCGCGGACCTGCTCCCACGCGACCAGCGGCGTGGGGGAGGACCACTGCCGGCGGCGCCGGGCGGCATGCAGCAGTGCCGGCACCGCCAGCAGCAGGAGCGGGACGAGCGCAGCGAACGCCAGGCCGACGATCCGGCGGCCCTGGCCCGACCCGCCGTCGGTCGCGCCGCCGGCGAGGTCGTCACCGCGGTCCTGCGCACCCGGGCTGCCCGGCGCCCCCGACTCCGCCGGAGCAGGCGCGGCGCCGGTGGCCGGGTCCGGCGCGTCGGGCTCCGGCGCCTGCACCGGAGGCACGGTGTAGCCGGGCGTCGTCACCTGCGAGGACGTGCGCGGGGTCGGCTCGAAGCGCACCCAGCCGGCACCGGAGAACCACACCTCCGGCCAGGCGTGCGCGTCGCTGGTCGTCACGGCGTAGCTGCCGTCGGCGCGGCGGCTGCCGGGCGTGAACCCGACGGCGACGCGGGCGGGAATCCCGAGGCCACGCACCATCGCCGCCATCGCGGAGGAGTACTGCTCGCAGAAGCCCCGCTGCCCCCGCAGGAACCGCTCGAGCGCGTCCGGCTGGTCGAAACCCTCCACCGAGGTGTCGTGCGCATAGCGGAACCCGTTCGACCGGTCCCGGAACAGCGCCTGGATCGCGGCGACCCGGTCGTAGTCGGTGCCGGCGCCGGCCACCGTCTCGGCCAGCAGCTGCCCGACGTACGACGACAGCGTCGGGCGCTCGGCGTAGACCTCCGTGATCTCCTCGGGAGCATCGGACGTGCGGCGCAGCAGCTCGGGATCGGGACGGCTGCGCCGGGACTGCACGGTGTAGGTGCCCTCGACCTCGCCCAGCGTGGTGCGCGCGGAGAAGACGGTGGAGCTCTCCGCGTCCCACCGCCAGGGGCCCCGGACGTCGATTTCCCGCGGCTCCGCCGGCGTGGGCAGCCACGGCCCGTCGACCTTCGCGATGTCGATCGTCGTCGTCACCGCGCCGGCCGGGGCCAGGGAGGTGTCCTCGGGTGCCGGGATTCCCCGCTGGACCGCGTCCTCCCGCGGGTCCGCCGACAGCTCCGAGCTCGACCAGCCGGTGTCCTCGTCGAACCGGTCCAGCGTGGTGAGCCGCAGGTAGTCCGGCGCCGGGTCGTCGGTCCGGTAGGTCAGCAGCAGCCGGCCCGGTTCCGGCAGCCGCAGCTGCCCACCCAGCTCGAGGATCGGGTTGTACGTCGTGGTGGTCTGCGAGCCGCCCGGCCCGCCGCCGCCCAGGCCGTCGCCGAGCAACCGGCTGTCGAGCCCGGGAACCAGGGCCGGGACGACCACGGCGACACCCAGCGCGGCCGCGCCGATCCGCCGGCCCACCCGCCCCGCGGCCGGATCGTCCGGCGCCGGGCCGGCGCCGGAGCCGGAGTGCGGCGGCGCCCCCCAGCGGGTGAGGGTGTCGGTGCCGTCAGCCAGCAGCAGGCCGAGCCAACCTGCGGCGCCGACGGCGAACGGCCACCAGCCCAGGCCACCGGGCAGCACGGCCGCCGGCACGGCGAACAGCAGCAGCAGCGGGAGCCCGGCGACCGCCGCCCTGCGCAGCGTCACGGCCAGCGCGTCCACGACGACGGCGATCACGCCGACGCCCAGCACGGCGAGCAGCACCAGCCCGGGGCTGGTCGGCACCGGCGGCGCGAGCTGCTCGACGTCGACCAGGCCCGCGCCGATCGTCCGGCCCAGCAGCCGCAGCGTGTCGGTGCCCGGGAGCACGCCGAAGGCCAGCGTCGGACGGGCGAAGGCGGCGCAGACGTAGCCGGCCAGGACGATCAGAGCGGCCAGCGGCTGCACCAGGCGTGGCAGTCCCACCCTGCGGGCGAGCGCGCCGGAGCCGCCGACGACGGCCACCGCACCGAGCACCCGCAGGGCCCAGCCGGGGCCGTCGAAGACCGGGACGAGCGAGGCGCTCGTGAGCACGACGGCCAGCGCGGCGGCCAGCGTCAGACGCGGGGAGGCGCTCACGAGCGGCCGCCCAGGCCCACCGGGCCGGACAGGGCGCGTCCGCCGGCCAGCGGCCAGACGGAGGCGAGGGTGGTGCCGTGGGTGATCGGCAGGACCCGCCAGCCGGAGGCCCGCAGCAGAGCTGCGGCCTGCTCGTGCTGGTGGACAGCGTCCGCCCGGGCCCGCGGACCGAGCGGCGCCCAGCCGTCGGCGTCGACCAGCACGGCGACGCAGCCGGCCGACCCGGTGCGCAGCCGGGCCAGTGAGTCGGCGTCCTCGAGATCCACCGCGCCGAGCACGGCGACCAGGACGCCGCCGAGGCCGCCGCGCCGGAGCCGTTCGGCCGCTCCCTGCAGCGAGCCGCTGCGGGTCGTCGAGACGGCGGCGAGGCAGTCCAGCAGCAGGCCCTCGGTCAGCGGCAGCCCGGGCGTCGACAGCGGCTGACCGGACTCGCGCATCAGCGACAGACCGAAACCGGCCCGCGCCAGTCCCACGCCGATCGACGCGACGGCGCTCACCGACCACTCGAACGACGAGCCCGGTCCGTCGCCGCGGTGCGCGGCGGCGCGACCGTCCAGCAGCAGCGTCGCGCGACTCGAGAAGGGCTGCTCCTCGCGGCGCACCATCAGCTCGCCGACCCGGGCAGTCGAGCGCCAGTGCACCTTGCGCAGGTCGTCGCCGTGCCGGTACTCCCGGGTCGCCGCGTCGTCGGTGCCGCTGCTCGAGACCGAGCGGGCGGCGGTGTCGCCGCCGCCCACCCGGTCGCCGTCGAGCCGGACCGCCGGCAGCCGGCTGACGACCGGCGTGACGACCAGCTCGTCGGTGCTGGTGAAGGCCCGGGTCAGCTCGCACAGGCCGAACGGATCGGTCAGCCGTACCGACAGCGGCCCGCTCGGGAAGCGCCCGCGGACGTCGGAGCGGATCTGGTACGACACCTCCCGCGTGCCACCCGGCTCGATCCGGTCGAGCACGAAGCGTGGACGGCCGCCGAGGAGGTACGGCAGCGCGTCCTCCATGAGCAGCACGCCGCTGGGCAGCCGCGAGACGTTGTCCAGGCGCAGCCGGACCGTCGCCGCCCGACCGGCCTGGACCCGGGCCGGCTCCAGCGAGCGCGAGCAGGACAGCCGGTAGCGGGTGCGCGACACCAGCCAGCCGGCCGTCAGCGGCAGGGCGAGCAGGAACACCCCCACCCGGAGCAGGTCGCGCTGCCCGAGCAGCAGTGCGCACGCCGTCAGCGCGACACCCGCGGCCAGCAGGCACCGGCCGCGCGTGGTCAGTCCGGTCAGGGACGGCCGCCGCCGGGTCATCGCGGTCGTCCGGTCACCGCCGTCGGGCCGGAGCCAGCGGCCCTGGCAGCGCCGTCGACTCCACCAGGCCGCGGACGACGTCCTGCGGTGCCCGGCCCGAGACCTGCGCCTCCGGGGTGGGGAGCAGCCGGTGGGCGAGCACGGGCAGGGCGAGCGCCTGCACGTCGTCCGGGAGCACGTAGTCGCGACCCGCGAGCGCCGCCCGGGCCCGGGCGGCGCGGACCAGCTGGAGCCCGGCGCGTGGGGAGGCGCCCAGGCGCAGGTCGGTCGAGCGGCGGGTCCCGCCGACCAGGTCGACGACGTACTGCTTGACCTCGGTCGAGAGGTGGACGCTGCGCACGGCCTCGATCAGCTTGCGGACCTCGAGCCCGTCCGCGACCGGCTCCAGGTCCTCGATCGGCTCGGCGGCGCCGTGGCTCGCCAGCATCTCCAGCTCGGCGGCGGGGGAGGGGTAGCCGATCGAGGCACGTGCGGTGAAGCGGTCCCGCTGGGCCTCGGGCAGCGGATAGGTGCCCTCCATCTCGATCGGGTTCTGCGTCGCGATCACCATGAACGGCGTCTCGAGGACATACGTGACGCCGTCCACGGAGACCTGCCGCTCCTCCATCGCCTCGAGCAGGGCGGACTGCGTCTTGGGGCTGGCCCGGTTGATCTCGTCGCCCACGACGAGGTTCGCGAACACCGCGCCCGGCTTGAACTCGAACTCGCGGGTGGCCGAGTTGTAGATCGATACCCCGGTGACGTCGCTCGGCAGCAGGTCGGGGGTGAACTGGATTCGGCGCACGGAGCAGTCGATCGAGCGCGCGAGCGCCTTGGCGAGCATCGTCTTGCCGACACCCGGCACGTCCTCGATGAGCAGGTGGCCCTCGGCGAGCAGCACCACCAGGGCGAGGTCGACCACCTCGGTCTTGCCCTCGATCACCTGCTCGATGTTGTCGCGGATGCGACCGGCCGACTCCTGGAGCATGTCCAGTCCTGCCGGGGCCGGGGATGTGCGGCGTGCCACCTGAGAGGTCCTCCTGTGTGGGCGGAGAGCGAAGGAAGTCTCTCACCGGACGCGCCGGCCGGCAGGTCGACCGGTCGCCCCTCCCCTCCGACGTGTCGGTCGCTGCGCCGGTTCCCGTCGTTCCTCGGATCAGGTCCCGGACGAGGCGAGCCGCCCCACAGCGCCCCACCCGAGCTGACCTGGGGATTCCCGCCGCAGAACAAGGCTCAAGAAGGAGTTTCTCGTTGACGATGGGGGAAAGTGGAGTAGCGTGGGGGATCGAGGAGCACCGAGCTCCACGACGACCGCGGACCGGGAGGAGGGGCCGTGTTCCTCGGCACCCACACCCCCCGGCTCGACGACAAGGGCCGGCTGATCCTGCCGGCGAAGTTCCGGGACCAGCTGGCGGAGGGCGTCGTGATCACCAAGGGGCAGGAGCGTTGCCTGTTTGTGTTCACCGCTGCCGCCTTCGCGGCCAAGGCCGCCTCGCAGGAGGAGCCGATGACCAAGGCGGCGCGCGACTACCGGCGCATCTTCTTCGCCAGCGCGTTCGACGAGGTCCCGGACCGCACCGGACGGGTCACCGTCCCGGCCGGCCTGCGCAGCTACGCCGCCCTGCAGCGCGACTGCGTGGTCATCGGCGCCAACACCCACCTGGAGATCTGGGACGCCGAGACCTGGCGCGCCTACGAGGCCGCCCAGGAGCAGGCGTTCGCCGAGCAGGAGGAGGTGGCGCTCACCTCCTGACAGCTCTTTCCCTCGTGCGAGGCCTCCGACCGCCCGCCCACCTGGCGCACCTTCCCCGGCGCCAGGCGGGTGAGCGGGCGGGGACCTGGCGGGAGGGCCCCACCACCACCCCCGCATGTTCGAGAGGTCGAGATGGACAGCCAGCCCCGCACCGACGGTCCCGTACCGCCCCTGCCCCCGCCCCCCGGGCTCGGCGCCGAGCTCCGCGAGAGCCTGCTGCTGCTCGGCTGCGCGCTCGGCCTCACCGTCGGCCTCACCGTCGTCGCTCAGGCGGCGCTGTCCGCGCTGGCCTGAGATGGGCACCGAGGAGCCGGCGCACGTCCCGGTCCTACTCGAGCGCTGCGTCGGGCTGCTCGCTCCCGCGCTGAACGGGCCGGACGCCGTGGTCGTGGACTGCACGCTCGGGATGGGCGGCCACGCCGAGGCGCTGCTGCAGGTCGCGCCGCATTGCCGGCTCGTCGGCCTGGACCGCGACCCCGAGGCGCTGCGGCGCAGCGGCGCCCGCCTGGCGCCCTACGCCGCCCGGGTGACGCTGGTGCACGCGGTGTACGACCAGCTGCCGGCGGTGCTCGCCGATCTCGGGCTGGACTGCGTCTCCGGCGTGCTGTTCGACCTCGGCGTGAGCTCGCTGCAGCTGGACGAGGTCGACCGCGGCTTCGCCTATGCCCGGGACGCCCCGCTGGACATGCGGATGGACCCCACCACCGGCCGTACCGCGGCCGAGGTCGTCAACGGCTACGACGGCAAGGCACTGGCCCGGGTCCTGAAGGACTACGGCGAGGAGCGCTTCGCCTCGCGCATCGCCGACGCGATCGTGCGCGAGCGCGCGCGCGAGCCGTTCACCAGCACCGCCCGGCTGGCCGAGCTGGTACGCACAGCCGTCCCCGCCGCGACGCGCCGGACCGGCGGCCACCCGGCCAAGCGGACCTTTCAGGCCTTGCGCATCGAAGTGAACGACGAACTCGGCGTGTTGCGCCGGGCAATTCCGGCTGCACTCGGCACCCTCTGTGTGGGCGGCCGCCTGGTCGTCCTGTCCTACCAGTCGCTCGAGGACAAGATCGTGAAGTCTGCGCTCGTCGCACGCTCGGCCTCCAGCGTCCCGGTGGACCTGCCGTTCGTGCCCGAGGGTGCCGTTCCCGAGCTCCGGCTGCTCGTCCGGGGTGCCGGCAAGGCGCCCCCCGGCGAGGTCGCTGCCAACCCGCGTGCGGCGTCGGTGCGCCTGCGTGCGGCCGAGAAGGTCCGGGCCGCCGCATGACCGCCGCCGCACCGGTCGCCCGCACCTCCGCTGCGCCGGCCGTCCGCCGCCGCGCCGTCCTCACTCTCGTCCCGGCCCGCGAGGCGGCCTCCCCGCGGGCGCCCTTCGTGCTGGCCGTCGTCTGCCTGCTGGTCGCGGGCCTGCTCGGCCTGCTCGTGCTCAACACGGCGCTCGCCAAGGACGCCTTTCGGCTGCACGCCCTGAAGGTCGAGGCCCGGGCGCTGGCCGACACGGAGCAGGCGCTGACGCTCGAGGTCGAAGCGGCGCGTGCGTCTGAGACGCTGGCGGAGAAGGCGGCCGCGCTGGGCATGGTGCAGGCCGGTCCACCGACCTTCCTGCGCCTGCCGGACGGCACCGTGCTCGGCTCGGCGACGCCGGCACAGGCACCTCCGGAGGCCCCGGCCCGGACGGCCCGATGACCGCAGGCCCCCGCGGCCCGCGGCCGTCCGGCCGCGAGGGCACTCCCGTTCCGCGGCGCCCGGCGGCCGGCAGCCGCCCGCGCTCCGCGGCGGCGATGCGCACCCGGCGCCCGACCACGCGCGCGCCCCGGCGGGTGCGGATGGGCCGCCCCGCGGTGCGCCTGCGTACGGGCCTGCTGGCGGTGCTGATCATGCTGTCGCTGATCGGTGGCCGGCTGATCTGGTTGCAGGGCTTCCAGGCCGAGGCGTACGCCTCCGAGGCGAGCCGGCAGCGGTTGTCCACCGTCAAGCTGGCGGCCCCCCGTGGGTCGATCCTCGACCGCAACGGCCAGCTGCTGGCCCTGTCGGTCGATGCCCGCGCGATCTACGGCGAGCCACGCACCATCGCCAAGGCGACCTGCCCGCCGGACGCGAAGACTCCCTGCGAGCCGGCCACCATCGCCGCTGCGCTGGCGCCGGTGCTCGGCCTGCCGGCGAAGGAGATCCAGAGCAGGCTCGAGCTGTCTCCCAAGGCCACCGGCGCGACCTGCTCGGCGACCGAACTGCTGGGCTGCAAGGGCTTTGCCTACCTGGCCCGTGGTCTCGAGGCGGAGCAGGCCAACCGGGTGCGCGACCTCGGTCTGGTCGGCATCGGCACCGTCGCCGAACCGCGCCGCGTCGCGCCCGGCGGGCAGGTCGCCGCCAATGTCGTCGGCTTCACCACGGTCGAGGGCAGCGGCACTGCCGGTATCGAGATGCAGTTCGACGACGTGCTGGCCGGCACGGACGGCAAGCGGACGGCCGAGGTCGACGGCGGGGGCCGCATCATTCCCAACGGCTTCACCTCCACGGTGGAGCCGCGGCCCGGCCGGGACGTGCGGCTCACCCTCGACCGGGACCTGCAGTGGTACGCCCAGCAGGTCCTGGCCCGGCAGATCGCCCAGAACAATGCCGAGAGCGGCAGCGCGACGCTGATGGACGTCACCACCGGTGAGGTGCTCGCACTGGCTTCCGTGCCGACCTTCGACGCCAACGAGCCGGGCAAGGCAGACGTCTCCGTCCGCGGGAACCGCGCGGTGTCCGACGTTTTCGAGCCCGGCAGCACCGGCAAGGCGATCACGGCTGCCGCCGTGCTCGAGGCGGGCGCGCTGACGCCGGACAGCGCGCTGTCCGTGCCATGGCAGTACCGCCTGTCCAACAAGACCTTCAAAGATTCCCACAAGCACCCGGTCGAGCAGATGACGTTCACCGGCGTGCTGGTCGAGTCCAGCAACGTCGGCACGATCATGGCCGCACAGAAGGTGGGCGGAGCCAAGCTGCACGAGATGCTGAAGCGCTTCGGGATCGGCGCCAAGACGGGCATCGAGCTGCCGGGCGAGAGCCGGGGGATCCTGCGGGACCAGCAGGGTTGGGCCGGCACCGACTACGGCACCCACCCGATCGGCCAGGGCTATGCCGTCAACGGCCTGCAGATGGCGTCGGCCTACGCGACGATCGCCAACGGCGGCCTGCGCGTGCAGCCGACCATCCTCGCCTCGACGACCGATGCCGACGGCACGGTCGTCCCGGCGCCGCGGGCGGAGCCCAGCCGGGTGGTCAGCCAGGACGTGGCGGACCGGTTGCGCGGCATGCTCGAGGGCGTCACCAACCAGCGCGGAACCGCCGTCAGTGCCGCGATCGACGGCTACCGGGTGGCCGGCAAGACCGGCACCGCGCAGCGGGTGGTCGACGGGCGCTACAACGGCTACACCGCCAGCTTCGTCGGTTTCGCGCCCGCCGACGCGCCGCGCCTGGTCCTGTCGGTGTCCATCCAGGACCCCAAGAAGGGCTACTACGGCGGGTCGGTCGCGGGGCCGGTCTTCCACGACATCATGAGCTCCGCGCTGCGCAGCCTGTCCGTCCCGCCGACCGGCGCGCCCTCGCCGAAGCTGCGGCTGCGCGCCGACGACCCCCGGTAGCCTGACCTCGTGCCCGCGACCCCCGGCGGCGCGGACCGCACCCTGCGTCCCGCCCGCCCCGCCGCGCGGCCGCTGCCCGCCCTGCTGCCGCTGCTGCCCGCCCTGCGCGCCGACCGTCCCGTCGACGGCGTGCGGCTCACCGGCTGCACCCTGGACTCCCGGGCCGTGCTGCCCGGCGACCTCTACGCTGCGCTGCCCGGCTCCCGTGCCCACGGGGCGGAGTTCGCCGGCCAGGCGGTGCGGGCCGGTGCCGCCGCCGTACTCACCGATCCGGCCGGCGCGGCGCGCTGTGCGCCGTACGACGTTCCGGTCCTGGTCGCCGACGACCCGCGAGGGGTGCTCGGGGCGGTCGCCCGATGGGTGTTCGGGGAGCCGGGCGGGGACCTGCTCGTCCTCGGCGTCACCGGCACCAACGGCAAGACGACCACGGCGTTCCTGCTGGAGGCGGGGCTGCGGGCCGGCGGGCACGCCACCGGGCTGCTCGGCACGGTGCTCACCCGGATCGGCGACGAGGTCCTGCCCAGCGTCCGGACCACCCCCGAGGCGCCGGACCTGCAGGCGCTGCTGGCGGTCATGGTCGAGCGCGGCAGCACCGCGGTCGCGATGGAGGTCAGCAGCCACGCCCTCTCGCTCGGCCGGGTCGACGGCGTCGTCTTCGACGTGGCGCTGTTCACCAACCTGTCCCAGGACCACCTGGACTTCCACGCCTCGATGCAGGAGTACGAAGCCGCCAAGGCCTCGTTGTTCACGCCGGAGCGGGCCCGCCGCGCGGTGCTCAACGTCGACGACGCCGCCGGCCGCCGCATCGCGCGGGACACCCCGCTGCCGAGCGTGACCTACGGCGAGGACGCCGACTGGCGGGTCCGCGAGCTCGACCTGCGACCCGACGGCAGCCGCTTCCGGCTCCTGGGTCCGGGCGTCGACGTGCGCGCCTCGGTGCAGCTGCCGGGTGCGTTCAACGTCGCGAACGCCGTGGCGGCGCTGGCGACGTTGGTCACCGCCGGCATCCCGGTCGAGGACGCGGTACACGGGGTCGCCGGGCTCCCGGGGGTGCCGGGCCGGATGGAGCGGGTCGCCGTGGGCCAGCCCTGGCTCGCCGTCGTGGACTACGCGCACACCCCGGACGCGGTGGCGCGCCTGCTGGAGACGGTGCGCACGGTGACTTCGGGCAAGGTGGTGGTCGTGCTGGGCTGCGGCGGGGACCGCGACCGGGGCAAGCGGCCGGCGATGGGGCGGGTGGCGGCTGCGGGCGCCGACGTCGCCGTGCTGACCAGCGACAACCCGCGCAGCGAGGAGCCGGCCACGATTCTGGCCGAGATGGCCGCCGGCGCGCCCGATGCGCTGCGCGAGGTCGACCGGCGCGCGGCGATCGCGTTGGCCGTCGCGCTGGCGGAGCCGGGTGATGCCGTGGTGATCGCGGGCAAGGGACACGAGACCGGCCAGGAGGCCGGCGGGGTCGTCACGCCGTTCGACGACCGGCAGGTGCTGCGTGAGCTGATCCTGGAGGCGACGGAGTGATCCCGGTCCCGGTGGCGGACGTCGTGGCGATCACGGGCGCGGGGGGCGTGGGGGGCCCCCCCCCCCACGTCGCGGTGACCGCCGACGTGGAGGTCGACAGCCGGCTGGTGCGCCCGGGCGGACTGTTCGTCGCCCTGCCGGGCGAGCGGTCGGACGGCCACGACCACGCCGCCGCCGCGGTCGCCGCCGGCGCCGTCGCGGTGCTGTCCGCCCGTCCGGTCGCCGGTGTGCCCTGCCTGGTCGTGCCCGACCCGCTGGCGGCCATGCAGGCGCTCGCGCGGCAGCTGTGGGCCCGCGGCCAGGTGCCGTTCACCTTCGGGATCACGGGCAGCAGCGGCAAGACGTCGACCAAGGACCTGCTGGCGACGGTGCTGGCCGCCTTCGGCCCGACCCTGTCCCCGCCGGGGTCGTTCAACAACGAGATCGGGCTGCCGCTGACCGCGCTGCGCCGCGCGGCCGACACCCGCTTCGCGGTGCTGGAGTACAGCGCCCGGGGGGTCGGGCACATCGCCTTCCTGCGCGGCCTCGTGCCGCCGCACGCCGCGACGGTGCTCAACATCGGCTCCGCCCATCTCGGCGAGTTCGGCAGCCGGCAGGCCATCGCCCGGGCCAAGGGTGAGCTGGTCGAGGGCGCCGAGGGGGAGGACGGGCCCGCGGTCGCCGTGCTCAACGCGGACGACCCGCTGGTGCTGGGTCTGTCCGCCCGCACGACGGGGCAGGTGGTGACCTTCGGGGCCGGTGCGGAGGCCGACTACCGCGTGCAGGACCTCGAGCTCGACGAGGGGGGCCGGCCCCGCTTCCGGCTGGTCACCCCGTCCGGCGCGGCCGAGGTCGGGCTGCAGCTGCGCGGCGCCCATGCCGCGGTCAACGCCGCGGCCGTCGCCGCCAACGTGCTGGCCACCGGCTGCGCCGGCGCTCCGGTCGAGCGGGTCGCGCAGCTGCTCTCCGCGGCGCGCCCCGCCAGCCGCTGGCGGATGGAGGTGACCGAGCGTCCGGACGGCGTGACGGTCGTCAACGACGCCTACAACGCCAACCCCGAGTCGATGCGGGCCGCGCTGCAGACGCTGGCGGTGATGAGCGCCGGCAAGCGCCGCCGGACGGTCGCCGTGCTGGGACCGATGGCCGAGCTGGGGGAGGGCGCGCGGGAGGCACACCTGGACCTGGGACGGTTCGTCGTGCGGCTGGACATCGGCCAACTGGTGGTGGTCGGCGAGGACGCCGGCGGGATCCACGCCGGGGCGGTGCTCGAGGGCTCCTGGGGCTCGGAGTCGATCCACGTCCCGGACGTCGACGCGGCCGTCGCGCTGCTGCGGCAGCAGCTCGCAGCGGGTGACGTCGTGCTGGTCAAGGCTTCCCGCTCCGCCGGCCTCGAGCGGGTCGCTGCGGCACTGCTCGAACCGGACCTGCCAGGATCGTCCGCCGTGGAGGCCTCGCGGTGAGATCGGTCCTGATCGCCGCGATGACCGCGCTGCTCGTGTCGCTGCTGTGCACCCCCGCGGTGATCCGGCTGTTCCGGCACCGCGGCTACGGCCAGGAGATCCGCGAGGACGGCCCGAGCAGCCACGCCACCAAGCGCGGCACGCCGACGATGGGCGGCGCGGTGATCATCGGCGCGACCCTCGTCGGCTACGCCGTGGCCCACCTGGCCGTCGCGAGCCAGCCGGGCCGCGGCCCCACCGCCAGCGGGCTGCTCGTCCTGGGGCTGATGACCGGCCTCGGACTCGTCGGCTTCCTCGACGACTTCATCAAGATCCGCAAGCAGCGTTCGCTGGGCCTCAACGCCGCCTCCAAGTTCCTCGGCCAGCTCATCGTCGGCGTCGGCTTCGCCGTCGCGGCCCTGCAGTTCAGGAACAGCTCGGGCCTGACCCCGGCCTCGACCCAGCTGTCGTTCATCCGCGACTACACCGCGATCGGGCTCGGCTCGGTCGGTTTCGTGATCTTCGCCTACCTGATCATCACGGCGACCTCGAACGCCGTGAACCTCACCGACGGGCTGGACGGGCTGGCCGCCGGCTCCTCCATCATGGTCTTCGCGGCCTATGTCGTGATCGGCTTCTGGCAGTTCCGCAACTCCTGTGTGCTCCGGCCCGGCCTGGTCCAGTGCTACACCGCCCGCGACCCGCTCGACATCGCGTTGGTGGCCGCCGCCGCCATGGGCGCCTGCTTCGGCTTCCTGTGGTGGAACGCCTCGCCCGCGAAGATCTTCATGGGCGACACCGGGTCGCTGGCCATCGGCGGCGCCCTGGCCGGCATCGCGATCGTGACCCGTACCGAACTGCTGCTCATCGTGCTCGGCGGGCTGTTCGTCATCGAGACGCTCTCGGTGATCCTGCAGATCGGCGTCTTCAAGGCGACCCGAAAGCGGCTGTTCAACATGGCGCCGATCCACCACCACTTCGAGTTGGCCGGCTGGGTCGAGAACACCGTCATCGTCCGGTTCTGGATCATCGCCGGTCTGGCGGTGGCCTTCGGCCTGGGCGTGTTCTACGCCGAGTACCTCGCCACGGGCCCACTGCGTTGATCGTCGAAGGGCTGCCCGTCGTCGTCGCCGGCGCCGGGGTCAGCGGAGTGGCCGCCGCCCGCGTGCTGCAGGAGCGTGGCGCCCGGGTGACCGTCGTCGAGGCACGGCAGGATCGGGCCGAGCCGCTGCGCGCCGCGGGCCTGCAGGTGCTCGCCACCGACGCGCCCCCGCCCGGCACGGCGCTGGTCGTGACCAGCCCCGGCTGGCGCCCGGACTCCCCGCTGCTCGTCGCGAGCGCGGCAGCGGGGATCGAGGTGATCGGCGAGGTCGAGCTGGCCTGGCGGCTGCGCGGCGCCGCGGCGGCCCCCTGGCTGGCCGTCACCGGCACCAACGGCAAGACCACCACCGTCCGGATGCTCGCCTCGATCCTGGCCGCGGCCGGCCGCCGCACGGTCGCCGCAGGCAACGTGGGCCTGCCGCTGCTGGACGCGGTCCTGGCCGCCGAGCCGTACGACGTCCTGGCGGTGGAGCTGTCCAGCTTCCAGCTGCACTGGTCCAGCTCGTTGCGCCCGCACACCGCTGTCGTGCTCAACGTCGCACCCGACCACGTCGACTGGCACGGTTCGCTGCAGGACTACACCGCCGCCAAGGGGCGCATCCACGGCCCGGGCACCGTCGCGGTCTACAACCGGGAGGATGCTGCGTCCGTACGCCTGGCGGCCGCCGCCGCGGCGCAGGGGGCGGTGCGGGCCGGCTTCACCCTCGGCAGCCCGCGCGCGGGCGAGCTCGGCGTCGTCGAAAACCTGCTCGTCGACCGGGCCTTCCTCGACGCCGCGGGACGGGACGTCGCGGGCGAGGCCACCCCGCTCGCCACGCTGGACGACCTGCCGCTGCCCGGGGCCCACAACGTCGCCAACGCCTTGGCCGCCGCCGCGTTGGCCCGGTCCTACGGCGTGCCGGCCGAGGCGGTCGCCGCCGGGCTGCGGGAGGTCGCACCCGGGCCGCACCGCAACACCCTGGTGACGACCGCCGCCGGCGTCGGATGGGTCGACGACAGCAAGGCCACCAATCCGCACGCCGCCGCCGCGAGCCTGGCCGCCTACCCGTCGGTCGTGTGGGTGGCCGGCGGGCTGCTCAAGGGCGCCGACGTCGACGAGCTGGTGCGGGAGGCCGCCGACCGGCTGCGGGCCGTCGTGCTGCTGGGCACCGATCGTGCGCAGTTCGCCGAGGCGCTCCGGCGACACGCGCCCGAGATCCCCGTCGTGGAGGTCGAGCGGCTCGACACTGGAGCCATGCTCGATGCCGTCTCCGCCGCGCGCGGACTCGCCCGGCCGGGGGACACCGTCCTGCTCGCGCCGGCTGCCGCCTCGATGGACTGCTTCCGCGACTACAACGAGCGCGGCGAGCTGTTCGCCCGCGCCGTCACCGGGACGTCCTCATGAGGGCTCCCTCGACCGCGTCCGCCGAGCAGGACGTCGGTCCGGCGCGGGTGCCGGTGCTGCTCCGGCCCCTGGCCAGCTACCACCTGCTGCTGGCCAGCACGCTGCTGCTGCTCGTCCTCGGGCTGGTCATGGTGTTCTCGGCGTCCAGCCTGCGCTCCTACGCCACGACCGGCTCGCTGTTCGCCACCGGCATCAAGCAGGCGACGTTCATCTCGCTCGGGCTGCCGCTGATGTTCGCGGCCTCGCGGCTGCCGGTCCGGTTCTACCGGGCCGCGGCCTACCCGCTGCTGCTGACGTCGCTGGCGCTGCTCGTCGCCGTTCTGCTACCGGGGGTCGGCAGGCAGGTCAACGGCGCGACCAGCTGGATCCCGTTGCCGCTCGGCTTCAACCTGCAGCCGGCCGAGCTGGTGAAGCTGGCGCTCGTGCTGTGGGGGGCGGACCTGTTGGTCCGCAAGCGGCGGCTGCTGGACATCCGGATGCACCTGCTCGTCCCCCTCGTCCCCGTCACCGGGGCCGTGCTGCTGCTGGTGATGCTCCAGCCCGACTTCGGCACCGCGGTCTCGATCGCGACCGTCGTGATCGCGCTGCTGTGGGTCGTCGGCACCCCGCTGCGGATCTTCGGCGTGCTCGTCGGTGCCCTCGTCAGCGGCGCGATGTTCCTGGCGATCACGACCCCGCACCGGCTCGAGCGGCTGATGTCGTTCCGCGACCCGTTCGCCGATCCCGAGAACACCGGCTACCAGGCGGTCCAGGGTTTCTACGCGCTGTCCTCCGGCGGCCTGTTCGGCCTCGGCCTCGGCGCCAGCCGGGAGAAGTGGTCGGGCGGGCTGCCCGAGGCGCACACCGACTACGTCTTCGCGATCATCGGCGAGGAGCTCGGCCTGCTCGGCACGCTCACCGTCGTCGGGTTGTTCGCGGTGCTGATCTACTCCTGCATCCGGATCGCGCAGCACTCCGACGACCCGTTCGTCCGGCTGGCCACCTCCGGCGTCACCGCCTGGATCGGCTGCCAGGCGATCATCAACATGGGTGCCGTCGTCGGCCTGCTGCCGATCACCGGCATCCCGCTGCCGTTGGTGTCCTTCGGCGGCTCGGCGCTGCTGGTCACCCTCGTCGCGATCGGGATGCTGCTGTCCTTCGCGCGGCTCGAGCCCGGTGCCGCCGCGGCGCTCGCCGCGGCACCCACCCTGCGCGGTCGACTGCGCGGGGAGACCTCGGCCCCCGTCCGGTCCCGTACGGCGGGGCGGGCGCGCGCCGTCCCGCGCACCGGCGGGCGGGCAGGGGTGCCACGCACCGGTGCCCGCCGGACCGGCCCGGCACCCGGACGACGATGAGCCGGCCCCTGTCGGTGGTGGTGGCCGGTGGCGGTACCGCCGGCCATGTCGAGCCCGCCCTCGCGCTCGCCGACGCGCTGCGCCGCCGCGAGCCCTCCACCGTCGTCACCGCTCTCGGCACCGGCACCGGGCTGGAGGCCCGGCTCGTGCCCGCCCGCGGCTACGACCTCGCGGAGATCCCGCGCGTGCCGCTGCCACGCCGGCCGACGCTGGACCTGCTCCGGGTCCCGGGGCGGGTCGCCGATGCCGTCCGGCGTACCCGCGCCCACCTGGACCGGGTCGACGCCGACGTGGTGGTGGGCTTCGGCGGTTACGTCGCGCTGCCCGCGTACCTCGCCGCGCGCCGGCGCGGCACCCCGTCGGTGGTCCACGAGGCCAACGCCCGGGCCGGGCTGGCCAACCGGGTGGGCTCCCGGCTCACCCCCCATGTCGCGGCCGCGGTCGAGGGCAGTGGACTGCGCCACGCGCAGGTGCTCGGCATCCCGCTGCGCAGTGCCGTGGCCCGGCTCGACCGGGCCGCTGCACGCCCCGGGGCGCGGGCGACCTTCGGGTTGTCCGAGGGCCCGGTGCTGTTGGTGACCGGCGGCTCGCAGGGCGCCCGCAGCCTCAACGCCGCCGTCACCGGCGCGGCCGCCGAGCTGGCTGCCGCGGGGGTGCAGGTGCTGCACGTCGCCGGCCCCGCGCAGGTCGAGACGGTCCAGGCGGCCGTGGGGGAGCGGGCCACCCACCACGTGCTGCCCTACGTCGATCGGATGGAGCTGGCCTATGCCGCCGCCGATCTGGCCGTCTGCCGGGCCGGCGCGATGACCTGCGCCGAGCTGTCGGCGGTCGGTCTGCCGGCCGTCTACGTGCCGCTGCCGATCGGCAACGGCGAGCAGGTGCTCAACGCCCGGCCGGTCGTGGACGGCGGGGGCGGCCTGCTGGTGGAGGATGCCGGCTTCGACGCCGGCTACGTCCGCTCGACGGTGCTGCCCTTGCTGCTCGACGCCGCGCGGCTGTCGGCGATGGGCAGCGCCGCCGCCCGGCGCGGCCACCGGGACGCCGACGAGGCACTGGTCGACCTGGTGCTGGCGGCGGTGCACCGGTGAGCGAGCAGCTGGGCCGGGTGCACTTCGTGGGCATCGGCGGCGCCGGCATGAGCGGTATCGCCCGGGTGCTGCTGGCCCGCGGCGCCACCGTCTCCGGCAGCGACGCCAAGGACTCACGGGCGACGGCCGCGCTGCGGGTGCTCGGCGCCACCGTCCAGCTCGGTCATGACCCGGCCCACGTCGCCGACGCCGACACCGTCGTCGTGTCGACCGCCATTCCCCAGGACAACCCCGAGCTGCTCGCCGCCCGCGAGCGGGGGCTGAGGGTGCTGCTGCGGGCCGAGGCCCTGGCGGCCCTGATGGCCGGCCGCCGCGGCGTGGCCGTCGCCGGCACGCACGGCAAGACGACCACCACCTCGATGCTCACCGTGGCGGTGCAGCACTGCGGCGTGGACCCGTCCTTCGCCATCGGCGGCGACCTCAACGAGGCGGCCAGCAATGCCCACCACGGCAGCGGCACGCTGTTCATCGTCGAGGCGGACGAGAGCGACGGCTCCTTCCTGGCCTACCGCCCCTACTCCGCCATCGTCACCAACGTCGAGGCCGACCACCTGGACCACTACGGCGACGCGGACGCCGTCGAGCGGGCCTTCGAGCAGTTCGTCGGCACCGTCGACCCCGCCGGCTTCGTCGTCGTCTGCGCGGACGACCCCGGCGCGCGGCGGCTCGCGTCGTACGCCCGGGATCGCAGCGTCGACGTCCGCACCTACGGGACCGCCGCCGACGCCGACCTGCGGCTGGCCGACGTCACCGTGAGCGGCACCACCAGCCGGTACGAGCCGGTGCTGCGCGGCCGGCGGCTGCCGCCTGTGTCGCTGGGCGTGCCGGGGCGGCACCTCGCGCTGAACTCCGGCGCCGCGCTGCTCACCGGGATCGGCCTCGGCCTGCCCGAGGCGCTGCTCGTCGAGGGGCTGGGCGGCTTCACCGGCGTGCGCCGACGGATGGAACTCAAGGGGGTGGTGGCCGGCATCCGCGTCTACGACGACTACGCCCACCACCCCACCGAGCTGGTCGCGCAGCTGTCCGCTGCACGCGAGGTGGCCGGCTCCGGACGGCTCATCGTCGCCTTCCAGCCGCACCGTTACAGCCGCACGCTGGCCTTCGCCCGAGAGTTCGGCCAGGCTCTGGGGGCGGCGGACGAGGTCGTGGTCATGGAGGTCTACGCGGCCGGGGAGGAGCCGGTGCCCGGCGCGACCGGTGCGAGCGTGGCGGCCGCTGTCCCGCTGCCGCCCGCACGGGTGGTCTTCGAGCCCTCGTGGACGAGCGTGCCCCAGCAGCTGGCCGCCCGCGCGCAGGCCGGCGACCTGGTCCTGACCCTCGGCGCCGGCGACGTGACCGCGATCGGCCCCGAAGTCCTGCGGCTGCTGGCCGGAGCGGCCCCGTGACCGCGCCGGCCCGAGCGCGCCGGGTCGTGCCGGTGGCTCCGCGGCTGGCCGCCCGGGACCGGGCCGAGCGCGCGGCCCGCCGCGGCCGCATCCTGCGCCGCATCGGCAGTGTGCTGCTGGTCCTGCTGCCGCTGGCCGGTCTGGCGTGGGTGTTGCTGCTGTCCAGCTGGCTCGCGGTCGACCGGGTCGAGGTGATCGGCACGCAGCGGCTGCAGGCCGCGGCCGTCGTCGAGGCCGCCGCCGTCGCCCGCGGCACCCCCCTCGCCCGCGTGGACACCGGTGCCGTCGAGGACCGGGTGGCCGTCCTGGCGCCGGTCGGCGACGTGGCGGTCCGCCGCACCTGGCCCGGCACGCTGACCGTCGCGGTGACCGAGCGCACCCCTGCGGCCGGCGTCCTCCAGGACGGCGCGGTCACCCTCGTGGACGTCGGCGGCGTGCCGTTCGCCACTGAGCCCCGCCTGCCCCCGGGTGTCGTCCGGCTGCAGGTGCACACGCCGGCCGCGGACGACCCGGCCACCAGGGCGGCGCTGGACGTGCACGCGGCGCTGCCAGAGGCGCTCCGTAGCCGGGTGCGGATCGTGCGCGCGGCCTCGCCCGCCGCCGTCCTGCTGTTGCTGGCTGACGGGCGACAGGTCGTCTGGGGACGCCCCGGCGGCACCGCCACCAAGGCTGCGGCCGTGCTCGCCCTGCTGACCAAACCGGGGAGCGTCTACGACGTCAGCGCCGAGGATGTCGTCGTGGTGAGGTGACACCCACCGTGACGCAGTTGTGGCCTGCAGGTGCGCATCTCCGCGCCATTGGCGGGCAGATGTCCTGTCGATGACGACCTCCATGGACAGCCCGCAGGCGGCGCCGGCTCCCAGTGGGGAGCGCGCCGTGGCCGCGCGCGCGACGATGGAGGCGTTGACGTCCAGCCGGGACGTCTTCGAGACCTTCTTCGACGCCGCCCGGATCGGGCTGGCGCTGGCCGACCTCACCGGTAGCTACATCCGCGTCAACGAGACCTACGCCGCGCTGCTCGGCCGCGCGGCGGAGGATCTGATCGGCGTGCCGATCGCCGACGTCCTCGGCGGCGGTGATCCCGAGGCCTTCGACGACCTGCTCGCCGGGTGCACCCGCTCGGTGCAGGCCGAACGGCAGTACGTCCATGGCGACGGCGAGGTGACCTGGCTGCTGCACGGGCTGGCCTCCGTCGCCGGCCCCGACGGCAGCGTGGCCTGGTTCGCGGTGAGCGCGCAGGACATCACCGAGCGCCGGCGGGCTGAGCAGGACCTGCGCGAGCTGACCGCGGTGCTCACCGAGCGGGCGGTGCGTGACCCGCTGACGGGGCTGGCCAACCGCGCCCTGTTCGAGGAGCGGCTGCGCAGCTCGCTGGCCCGGGACGCCCGGTCGGGGGAGTCGACGGGGGTGCTGTTCCTGGACCTCGACAACTTCAAGGAGGCCAACGACCGGCACGGCCACGCCGTCGGCGACGCGGTGCTGCGCGCGGTGGCCGATCGGCTGACCGCTGCGGTCCGGCCGTCGGACACCGTGGCCCGGCTCGGCGGGGACGAGTTCGTGATCCTGATCGAGGGCGCCACGGACGCCTCGGCGGCTGCCCTGGTGCGCCGCCTGCAGGGGGCGGTCGCCGCGCCGATGCGTCTCCACGACCTCGACCTCACCATCGGGGTGAGCATCGGTGCGGCGGTCTCCCGGTGCGGTGAGGACGACCCACACGCGCTGCTGTCCCAGGCTGACGTGCGGATGTACGAGGCCAAGCGCGCCGCGCGTTGAGCATCGGACGGGGCGGCACAGCGGGCTCATCCGGGGCGGTGCGACCGTCGACAGCGAGTTTTCCGCGACACGCCGGTGCGGGCGGTTGACCCGCTCCGGCGGCTCGCTTAGCGTCCGGCTCGTCAGGTCCAGGTTGACATAACTCTAAGCGTGTCGTTGAGGTCGAGGGTTCGGCAAGGCTCCCGCGACCTCGCCCCGGACGGTCGCTGTCGCTGCGGCCGCCGGTGCTTGCCCGCCGTCCGTCCGCCCGCTCCGAGAGGCACCCCAACCCGTGGCAGCTCCACAGAACTACCTCGCCGTCATCAAGGTGGTCGGCATCGGAGGTGGCGGCGTCAACGCCGTGAACCGGATGATCGAGGTGGGGCTCAAGGGCGTCGAGTTCATCGCGATCAACACCGATGCGCAGGCGCTGCTGATGAGCGACGCCGACGTCAAGCTCGACATCGGCCGCGAGCTCACCCGCGGACTGGGCGCCGGCGCTCAGCCCGACGTCGGCCGGCAGGCCGCCGAGGACCACCGCGACGAGATCGAGGAGGTCCTGAAGGGGGCCGACATGGTCTTCGTCACGGCCGGCGAGGGTGGCGGCACCGGCACCGGTGGCGCGCCGGTCGTCGCCGCGGTGGCCCGCGGACTCGGCGCGCTCACCATCGGCGTGGTCACCCGGCCGTTCTCCTTCGAGGGCCGCCGCCGCGCCCAGCAGGCCGAGGAGGGCATCGAGGCGCTGCGCGCCGAGGTCGACACCCTGATCGTCATCCCGAACGACCGGCTGCTGTCGATCAGCGACCGGTCGGTGAGCGTCATGGACGCCTTCAAGAGCGCCGACCAGGTGCTGCTCTCCGGGGTCCAGGGCATCACCGACCTGATCACCACCCCCGGTTTGATCAATCTCGACTTCGCCGACGTGAAGGCGGTCATGAACGGCGCCGGCAGCGCGCTCATGGGCATCGGCAACGCCCGCGGCGACGACCGGGCGGCGGTCGCCGCGGAGATGGCGATCGCCAGCCCGCTGCTCGAGGCGAGCATGGACGGCGCCCGGGGCGTGCTGCTCAACATCTCCGGCGGCAGTGACCTGGGGCTGTTCGAGATCAACGAGGCGGCCCAGTTGGTCGCCGATGCCGCCCACCCCGAGGCCAACATCATCTTCGGTGCCGTCATCGACGACGCGCTCGGCGACGAGGTGCGGGTGACCGTCATCGCCGCCGGCTTCGATTCGGGCGAGCCCACCCCGATCCGACGGGTCGAGAGCCGCCGCCCACGGGAGCCGGAGGCCACGCCGCCGCCTGCGACCCCCGCCGCCCCGACCTTCAACCAGCGTTACAACCCCGGTTACAACCCCAGCTCCACCCGCAGCTC
This sequence comes from Mycobacteriales bacterium, assembly GCA_040902655.1. Taxonomy (NCBI): domain Bacteria; kingdom Bacillati; phylum Actinomycetota; class Actinomycetes; order Mycobacteriales; species Mycobacteriales bacterium. The sequence continues at coordinate 4,018 of JBBDWV010000057.1, read as the reverse complement.
GCCGCAGCCGCCGCCCCAGCGCCCGACGCCGCAGCCGAGCAGCCCGCCGCGCCGCACCGTCGTGTTCGAGGACGACCTCGACGTCCCGGACTTCCTGAAGTAGGCCGGTGCTGGAGCTGCTGCCGGTCGGCCTGCCCGCGCCGGCAGCCGGCGCCTTCACCACCCGCGCCGGCGGGGTGAGCGCCCCGCCCTACGACGGCCTCAACCTCGGTCTGCACGTCGAGGACGATGGGCGCTGCGTGCAGGACAACCGCGACCTGCTGGCCGCGGCCGCCGGGCTGGCACCAGGCGGGCTGGTCTTCGCGCAGCAGGTGCACGGCGCCGGAGTCGCCGTCGTCGACCGCTCGTCCTCCTGGGGCCGCGACGGCGGCGTCGCGGCCGTCGACGCGCTGGTCACCACGACCCCCGGTCTGGGCCTGGTCGTGCTGGCCGCCGACTGCCTCCCGGTGCTGCTGGCCGACCCACGGGCCGGGGTGGTGGCGGCCGCCCACGCCGGCCGCGCCGGGTTGGCCCGCGGCGTGCTGCACGCGACGCTGCAGGCGATGGAAGCGCTCGGTGCCGAGCCGTCGCACAGCACGGCAGTGCTGGGTCCGGCTGCCTGCGGGAGGTGCTATGAGCTGCCGGCGGAGCTGGCCGACGAGGTCGGCGACGCGGTTCCCGGCAGCCGCGCGACGACCCGTACCGGCACGCCGTCGGTGGACCTCACGGCAGGCGCGACGGCGCTGCTGGCCGAAGCCGGGGTGGCCGTGCAGGCCGTCGGCGGCTGCACGATCGAGCAGCCGCAGCGCTTCTTCTCCTACCGCCGCGACGGCCGGACCGGGCGGCACGCCGGTCTGGTCTGGCTCTCCCGTGCCTGACCGCCAGGCCGTGCTGGCCGCTGCGCTGCACGCGCTCGAGCAGCGACTGGCGCAGGCCTGTCGCGCGGCCGGTCGCCGGCGCGAGGACGTCGTGCTGGTGGCCGTCAGCAAGACCTACCCGGCCGCCGACGTCGAGGCGCTGCGCGAGCTCGGGATCCGCGACTTCGGCGAGAACCGCGACCAGGAGGCCCGGCGCAAAGCCGGCGTCGTCGACGGGGTGCGCTGGCACTTCGTCGGCGGTCTGCAGACCAACAAGGCCCGCAGCGTCGCCTCGTACGCCGACGTCGTCCATTCGCTCGACCGCCCCGCTCTGGTGCAGGCGCTCTCGGCCGGGGCGCAGCGCGCCGGCCGAGAGCTGGACGTGTTGCTGCAGGTCAGCCTCGACGGCGACGTCACCCGTGGTGGCGCACCGTCGGAACAGGTTCCGGCGCTCGCCGCGCAGACCGCTGCGGCCCCCGGGCTCCGGCTCGCCGGAGTCATGGCGGTGGCACCGCGCGGGGCTGACCCGGCCGTCGCCTTCGCCGACCTGGCCCGCGTCTCGGCCGCGCTTCGCCGGGCGCATCCGCAGGCCTCCTCGATCAGCGCCGGGATGACCGGCGACCTCGAACACGCGGTCGCCGCGGGCGCGACACACGTGCGTGTCGGGAGCGCGTTGTTAGGCCGCAGACCGCCGACCAGCCGGTAGTCTGCGCGCCGAACACGACCGTCCGCATCACCTACCCGAGGGAGCCCGCGATGTCAGGCACCATGCGCAAGTTGGGCCTGTACCTCGGCCTGGTGGAGGACGACGAGGACATCCGTGACGGGCGGGACCGCCGCTACGCCGACGACGCCTACGACGCCTACGACGACGAGGACCTGCACGAGGTCGCCCCCCAGCCGAGCCCGGTGCCGAGCCGCCGGTGGAGCGGCGACGGGAGCACCAGCGCCCCCACCAGCGCCCTGCGCCGCCCGCCGGAGCCGTCCGGCACGGTGCGCACCCGTGGCGCCGTCGCCCTGGACACCCAGCTGCGTCCCGCGCCGGTCCCGGCCTTCGAGGAGGGCTACCGCATCACCACGCTGCACCCGCGCACCTACAACGAGGCCCGCCAGATCGGCGAGCACTTCCGCAGCGGCACGCCGGTGATCATGAATCTCACCGAGATGGACGACGGGGACGCCAAGCGTCTGGTGGACTTCGCGGCCGGTCTGATCTTCGGACTGCACGGCAGCATCGAGCGGGTCACCAACAAGGTCTTCCTGCTCTCTCCCGAGCACGTCGAGGTGACGGCCGAGGACAAGGCGCGCATCGCCGAGAGCGGCTTTTTCAACCAGTCCTGATCCGCGCCGCAGCCGTTACCGCCGCGGGACGTAGCCTCGTCGCAGGTCCGTACCGTCGTCCCCGTCCTCCAGGAGCCGTTTCACCGTGCAGGTCGTCGCGCAAGCCGTCTATTTCGCGCTGCTGATCTTCCTGATCTTCCTGATCCTCCGACTGGTCATGGAGTACGTCTTCCTGTTTGCCCGGTCCTATCGACCGGCCGGCGCCGTGGCGATCGTCCTGGAGTTGGTCTACTCGGTCACCGACCCGCCGTTGAAGGCGCTGCGCCGTGTGTTGCCGCCGCTGCGGCTCGGGCAGATCAGTCTGGACCTGGGCTTCATCGTGCTGTTCTTCGTCGTGACCATCCTCATGGATGTGGCGAGCAACGCTGCGCGGTCGGTATGACCCCTCCCGCCCCCGCTCTGGAAGAAAGAGTCGACCCGTGCCGCTGACTCCGACCGACGTCGCCAACAAGCAGTTCCGTATCGCCTTCCGCGGCTACTCGCTGGACGAGGTGGACGCCTTCCTCGACGAGGTCGAGACCGAGCTCGCGCGGCTGCTCCGCGACAACTCCGAGCTGCGCAGCAAGCCGGCGACCAGCGCGCCGGCGGCGCCCGTCGAGCAGGCCGCTCCGGCGCCGGTGCTCAGCGGGATGGAGGGCCAGGAGGCCGCCCTGCGTACCCTGCTGCTGGCCCAGCGCACGGCCGACGAGGCGATCGCCGAGGCGCGCGCCGAGGCCGAGCAGATGGTGGGCTCCGCCCGGGCCGAGGCCGAGGAGACGCTGCAGTCCGCCCGGGCCGAGGCCGAGCAGACGCTGTCCCGCTCGCGGCAGGAGGCGGAGCGCACCCTGGCCGAGTCCCGGCAGAAGGCGGCGCGGCTGGACCAGGATGTCGCCGCGAAGATCCACGAAGCGACCGGCGATCTCGAGGCCCGTCGCCGCGCTCTCGAGGTCCGCATCGAGGAGCTGCGCGCCTTCGAGCGGGAGTACCGCACCCGCCTCAAGGCCTACCTCGAGACCCAGCTGCGCGAGCTGGGTTCCGGCAGCGGCCCGGACGACAGCGGCGCCGGTGTCCCGGCCGGTGCCCGGGCTGCGGCCGTGGGTGGCGGCGCCGGCAGCTCCCCCGCCGCCCGTGAGCAGGACGCTCCGCACGGCCCGCCCCGGGAGGCCGGAGCTCCCGCCGGACAGCCGCGGGCGGTCCCGCCGCTGTCCAGCGGCAGCGCGCCCGTCGGACCCTTCAACGCCGCTCCCTCGGCCGGCGACGCCGACGACGGGAGCCCGGACGACTGGGCTGGCCGGTAGAGGCGACGCAGCCCGCCGCGTCGGCCGCCCCCCCCCCCCCCCCCGGCCGCCCCCCCCCGGGGGCGGCCGAAGCCCGACGACCCAGGCCCAGCCGATCAGCAGGGGCGCGACCGCCGCGTTCTCCTTG
>JBBDWV010000057.1:0-427 GCA_040902655.1 Mycobacteriales bacterium | reverse complement strand
ACAGTTGAGAGGGAAACGGGTCCCTGCACCCCGCCACCCGCCCCCCCGCGCTCGCCGCCCACCCGGGCCCCCGCGCTCGCCGCTACGCTGCAGGCGCTGTACGCCCCGTCCCATTCGGAGGACCCACCACGTGATCGTCATCAGCGGGGCACTCGTCCTCGTCGCCCTCGTCCTGCTCGTCATCGGCGTCATCGGGCCCGATCTGACCTTCGTCTACGCGTCGATCGGGGTCAGCCTGGTCTCGCTGGTGTTCCTGGTGATCGGCATTCTGCAGCGGCGTGGGGAGACGGCCCCGGCTGCTGCCTCCCGCGCACCGACCCCCGGCGCGGGACGGATGTCGATGGCCGACGCGCCGGCGGCCGTGGAGCGTGCCGCGCGCGGCACCGCCGCCGCCGCCCCCCCCCCGGGGGGGGGGGGGGGGGGGGGG